>JADKAQ010000026.1 GCA_016719105.1 Gemmatimonadota bacterium
GGCGCGGTGGTACACCTGGTCGGCACTCATGCCCACCTCCCCGTGCGACGCGCGCCGAGGCCGACCACGCCCATCGCCAGCAACGGCGGGACCGCCAGCACCAACGCCGCCGCCGCCCCCCGCTGGTCATCTCGGCCCGCACATACGACAGCAGCTCGACGGGAGGGGTGCGAATGTCCCGGCCCCACCAGGAGCGTCAGCGAGCTGTCCCCACGACACGAGGGCGCCGAGCAGCAAGGCGTCCCGCAGCCGTGACAGCAGCACCAGGATCGTCACGCGCCACGTCGTTTGCCAGCGCGTCGCCCCCAGCTGCGCGCTTCGTCCTCGAGCGCAAAGTCCTCCCCTGCAGCGCCCCAACGAAGTACAGCAGCGTGACGACCCGGCAGCCGGGATCAGGTCGCGACATCACCCCGGCCAGCGTCCCCCCAGTCCCAGGCGCAAGCCCGCCACCACCTGAGATCCCCAGACGGAGGGCGATGGGAGGGGCCACGACCGGCAGGAAGGCCGCCGCCGTCGCCACGCGTCGCCAGCCGCCGCGTGCACCAGCGCGCCCGCAGGCACATCCCATCGCCGTCGCCAGTACCCCGGTCCCCAGCGCCAGCAGCAGGCTGGCCACGAGGGCGCCACGCAGGCGCGGCAGCGACACCACGGCGGCGAGGGCACTGCCGTCAGCCACAACTGGCGAGAGCGTGGGTAGAGCCACGTCCGGGCCAACGCGCGCAGCACGAGCAGTGCCACCGGGGCCAGGCTCACCGCCGCGAGCGCGACGAACCAGAACCACGGGCGCCCAGCGGGCCGGCGTCCCTCATGCGGCGTCCCCGGCATCGGATGCGGTCACGCGTTCGTGCACCACCACCAGCACCATCGTGGGAGCAACGCCAGAGTGACAGCGCGTGCGCCGCCCCGCGACGCGCCAGGTCGGGATCGACCGCGCGCTCCTGCGTCAGCATCGACGGCAACGGGATCGCTCGGCGCCAGCAGCACCGCCATCTCATACTGCCCCACCAGGAAGGCGAAGACGGCGATTGACCCGCTGAAGCCAGCCCGCGCCACAGCAGCGGCCGCGTGACGCGCCGCCATGTCTGACACATCGGCCCCCAGGCGGGCGGTCTCCTCGAGGGCGATCGCGCGGAGTCGAGCACCGCGATGGCGTTGAGCAGCAGGAAGGGAAACTCCTTCCAGGCGAAGGCCAGCGTCAGGCCGATGCCCGCCGGGTCGCAGACCATCGCCGCGAAACTCCGCCGGCCCATCGATCCACCCGACCGCATGCGCCCGCGCGCGAGGAAGCCACTCTGCCCCAACAACAGGAGTGCCGCCAGCGCCCCGCCACGTGCGGCAACGCGAGCCGGGATGAGCGCCAGCCGACGCGCCACATTTTCCCTCCCGCTCCGCGCGTACGTCACCGCTGCGGCAAAGGCCAGCGCCCCGTCCCCGCCGTCAGCAACGTCCACCCCACGCTCCACGCCTCGCCCGCACGCAGGAGCCCGCCAAGTGGCAACCGTGAAGCCGCTGCTCCCGCCCCCCCACCAGCCCGAGGCTCGCGTCGCGAGCGAGTATCCCCCTCCCACCAGGACTGGCCCCGGCGAGGACGGCGATCGCCACCGCGGCGCGCGGCGCGCCGAGGTCCACGGACCGCCGTGCGAAAGCGGCGTCGCCAGTCCCGCAACAGCCGCTTTCGTGAAATGCCGGCCACCTCGGGGCGCGCATAACGAGTCGAGCGTATCGCGCGGCACGGCACGCGGGTCGCCGTCGCGCAGCGAACGAGGCGCGCTACCCGGCGGCAACTGAACGTCGCTCAGCACGGTGCCATCGCCCCACGTCACGCACCGCGCCTCTCAAGCGCGACTCCGGGGAGAGGAGAAAAGTCGGCCGACGACCATCGCTTCCGGCCGCGTTAGGCGCCGAGGGCGCGGGGATCCCGACGTAGTGCGTATTGCGCGATCATGCCGTCGCGCAGGACCAGCGCGCACGGTGGGCGGCAGCACCCCTGCCCGCGCCTTTGACACCGCCTCGTTCTGGTTGTTGGACATCGAGAAGTCGATCTCCCCGTTGGCGAAGAGGCCGAGATTTTGCTTCGCCGACGTCGGGCGGATATCGTCCCGCCCCGGCGCCAGAACGACGGCGTGACTCCCGCGAGCCAGGCAAAGAGAGCGTGCTCACGCTCCCGCCTCGTAAACGGGTCGAGTCGAATCCACCGGCAAAGGTGGCCACTCCCCGGAGAGGGCATACATCTCTCCTTTGAGGAATGTCACGCCGGCAAAGCCCTGGTCGTGCGTGGAAGCGGCCGGGGTGTGCAACGATCCACGCGCGCAGCTCGGCCTACGGTTCGCGGTGTCGGTGTGCCCACGATGTCACAGTTGAGGGCGAATTGCTGCGTTCCCCACGGGGCGACTCGGAACCCATCGGGTCCCTGCTCAGTCGCGTGAGATGATCGCCGACGCGCTGTCGACGAACCGCGCGTTGGAGCCGCTGCGCGAAGGGCCCCGCCAGTAGCCGTTCACGACGCAGACTGGCGAAGGTCTCGCCGTTGATCCAGAGCAGGCTCGTCCCGCGCGTGCGCCCCGCCTCACGCTCGACCACGGCGACGCGCATTGACCGGCTCCGCCCCTGGCTGCCACCACCGCCTCCAGCGAGATGCAGAAGCGCTCACGCAGCCGCGGCGCGACCCAGCCATCCACGTAGGCATTGATCGACGGATCGCCGCGCCACATCCGCCAGGTCACCGTCGTCCGCGCGCGCGCGCCACCGCACCGAATCCCACGGGAGCGAGTCGAGCGCGGCAACGTCGGCCGCCCCGGCCTCGCGTGACAGACGATCCTTGCCCGCGCGATCGCCAGCCGCCATGCCGCAGGCGAGCGCGCCGCCCGTCAGTGCGAGCGTCATCAGCAGCCGCACCATCGCGCGCCGCGTGCGACCACGCGGCGTGATTGCGCTCAGTACCGCCATGCCACCGAGAACTGCACACATCGCGGGCGCGGAGGCGCGCCGCGTCGTAGGTGATCGGGCGGTCCCGGTCGCCCCACCTGGGGCGTCGCCGACCCCCCCACCGCCAAGGCCGGTGGGAAGCCGGAGCCAGTTTAGCCGGTTTGAACCACGTTGAACGCCCCGCCGCGCACGGTGACCGTCCGGCCCCCCCGACCGCGCGGAGTCGTGCGCCACGCTGGCGTTCGCCAGCAGCGCCGACGGGAGCCGCTCCCCCATTGCGAGGACGCCGAAGAACCGCTGAAGTAGTTCCCGATGAATCCTTCGCCACACGTGCCGCCGCTCCCGGTCAGGTCTACGAAAGAACGCCACTGTTGCTGAGCGGCATCCCCGTCTGGTAGTCGACGATGCCGCTCGTGGTGAGCCCCGCAAAGTGCGCCACGTCGCGCGCCGTCACCCCCGTGCCCGCGATCGTTGTTGGCGTCGCGCGCGCTCGGCGTCAAAGTCGTTCCCCTGCGTCGCGTTGAAGTTAACGATGTCCTCGGTGTTGCTGATGGCGTGCGACCAGACCCAGTTGGCATCGAGCAACAGCGTCTCGGTGAGGTCGCATTGCAGCGCCGTGCACATCCCGGCGTAGGTGCTGCGCCCCGCCAGACTCGGTGGTGGCGAGCCGGCGATATCCACCAAGCGCACCGGCACCACTGGGCGCGACGCGTCGCCCACCGCCACCGGCACGCCCACCGAGTCGCTAGCCGCAATGCGGCGCGCTGTGCATTGAGGTCCCATGAGCGCGGCAGGGGCGCGTGTCGACCCAGACGAGGTCCACGCTCGCGCTGGCGAGCGCCGAGCTGCTGCTGCACCCTGGCGTCACCTGCGGGCTTAACGGCAGCTCGACCCCAACGCGAACTGGCTCCCGGATCTCCCGTAGCGGCAAAACGCGCTCCGGTCGAGGTCGACCCGCGCGCGGCCCTGCCCTAAGCGCAGCGCTGCGCCCCGCGAAAGTCACCGTCTGGTTGCCGTCGGGGCCAAACTGAACGCGTCAGAGTAGACCGCATACGGAAGTTGCCAGGAAGAGCCCTACGCCGCCGCGCACCACGGTCCCAGGCAACGCCAGCCAGTTGATCGACAGTGGGGCTGCAGGGTTGTCGAGGTCGGCCGAACTCCCCCCGGCTCGGAGGTCGTCGTAGTCCCACCCGCAACCCCGCGCGAATGGTGAGGGCGAGGTCGGCGCTAGCGATCCTCGACAAACACGCCGTACAGCCCCGCGTGGGGGTCCACCTGCTCCGCGCCGCATCGATCGTGTAGCTGCGCACGGAAGACGTCGGATGGGATGTCGGCGAAGCGATAGCGTCCGTTGACGCTCAGGATGTTGCCGGTGTTCACGACCTCGTACGAACCCGACGGATTGGTGGACGAGGCCGTGGCTGGAACGACGCAGAGCGCCACGTCGAAGGTCGGCGCGCAGCGTGTGCGCGGCCCCAGGTGGTGTTCCATCACGTCGCGGGCTACCGCAGCTCCTGTTCGTCGAAAATGAAGTTGCTCCGACCCCACGATCCCGATCGGGATCGAGTCGCGTCGAGGATCGTCACCTGCTGGCGTATTGGCTGCTGCGCGTGGGAGGAAGTCCCACCGGTAAGTCGCCGAACCGCGGCCACGTTGCTCGAGCGCCCGCCGCGCCACGCGCTGCGGTGCGTCACCCCGCTGATGCCCCGGCGCGAAATCGTCGTGATGTCGGCCTCCGGCGCCACTGCAGGTGATCCGCGCTCCTCCCCCGCACGCGAGGCATGGCTCATGGCGAAGGCTAGCGTCGTCGTCTGGTCGGGCGACCTGCCGCGATCGATGCGTCCCGCCACCTTCCGTCCCGCAGCCTGCGCCCCAGGAAGGTCGCCCGCGCCGTGGAGCCGATGCGATCCTACGGTCCCTGCGTTGCCTTACTCCAGGCGCCAAAGCCGTAGGTGGTGCGCCCGGCAACGGCCCCCCCCACCCTCCACCCAAGTTGGGTGCGGCGAAGAAGCCGTCACTGCGCGCGCGGCGGAAGTCGGCCGACGTTCGCCTAATGGAACGATGGGGAGCGCGCATCGAAGGGGATCCCGGGGCGATTGTAAGCGAACATCACCCGTCCATCGCCCGCCGCCCGTGCGTCTCGTAGTTCACCACCCCGCTCCGGGCTGCGTCCAAACCGGCGGAATAGGGTAGGCCAGCACCTCGAGCCGAGCGAGTGGCGAGCGAAAACTCCACTGCGCGGTCCGCCCAGGAACCCTTCGGTGTTGTCCATCCCGTCGATCGTGTATGCGTAGAGCGAGTTGCCACCGTTGATGCTCAGGCGTGGCGCGTCGCTTGAAGAAGCCTCGAGCCTGTGCGACCCCGGGATCGTGAAGCCTAACGCGATGGGTCACGCCCTCCGTGGGGAGCGCCCGCAGCTCCGACCCCCTTCCACCACACCTACGGTGGCCGCGTCCGACGCTGGTTGAGCCCGTAGCGGCGAGGGCGGGCCACCGCCTGCTGCTCCCGCGAGCTGCGCCGGCGCGTGAGGGTCAACGCCAGGCGGTGTTCGCCCCCGGCCAGCAAGGGAGGAAGGACGAGCGAATCTGGAACCCATGGCCTGCGCAAGGTTACCCGAAGGGCGATGATCGCCCGGTCGCCACGCGCAGCACGAACGACCCCTGCCCGTCGGTGACGGTCGAGTCGCCGCCGATGTTCGCGACCCGTGCGTCGGCGAGCGGGCGACCGGACTGCGCGCGGATCGTTCCGCGTACGCGCGCTGCGCTGCCTGCGCCGCGGCGAGCAGCCGACCAGAGCGAGAGCAGCAAGCGGTGCCCGGAGCAGCGACGCAGCCGTTGGCGCGTCAGGAATCCAAGTGCTGGCACGTACGCTGGACGGTGGGTCGATCAGTCGTGATGGCCGTTGATCCGGGCGGCGCGGCGCACTCGACGGCGCGCGCGAGGGGCAAGCCACGGAGGGGGGCAAAGGGTTCCCCTGCCCCCGGACACGCGACAAGACGCCCAGATCGGCGGTGGCCGGCGTTGGGGGTGAGGCGGCGGCACGTCCAGGTGCAACGGGCTGTCTTGTCCAATACTCCGTCGTGTGTCAGGCTAGCTCAGGCGTTCATCGCAAGGACTCATCGCGGCGCATCATCGCGCCAACGATCAGAGTGCCACCGCTGCAGTCGACGCCACGACCATCCCCTACGCGGGAATCGCCAGCCAGGCCAGCGGAAAGTTCCAGGCCCAGCGCTGCCCAGCGACGGCGGCGCAGAAATCGGCCCATAACCAGAAGACCGAGTAACCCAGACGCCCGACCCCCCCAACCCCAGACTCGCGGTACGGCCACGAGGTGACCGGTCCCGAGCAGGACCACGACGATGAGAGGCAATGGCGCCGCTGCCCAGCCCGCCGGTCGGCGGCGAGTGCAGGGATGCTGCAGGAGCTGACGCGCGGGCGTGATCTCTTCTCACTCCTCGACATCACGGCGGTACGCGCCTCCGCGGGCCAACGGGGAGCGACCAGCTGGCGGAGTGGCGCTCGATCCACGCGCTTCATGCGCAAGGGCGTGGTGGAGGTGGTGCCGGGGGCGAGGGGGCACCGCGCTGAAATGGCGAAGGGACCCTGAGCGGAGGGACGCGGACGGCGGCACCACGCCGAGCGGCGGAACGCCGACGAGCTCCATCACCCCCGACGTGCCCGGTGCGGCGAAGGTCGCCTAACGCCAGTGCCCGAGCGCCAGCAGACCATCACTCTTTCCTTCATCTGGAGGGGAATTCCTATGTCTCGCAAGGAGGGCCTTAACGCGCACGGCGTGGTCCCCTGGGGACGCCGGGAGCTTCATCGCTCCGCATCGCTGGTGGAGCGAAGCTCTTACCGGAGCCCACCACGCAGGAGGAGGCCCATTCGCCTGGCGATCGAGGCAAAGGCCGGTGGGGCGGGGTGGTGATTCACCGCCCGACGGACGGATCCGCGATGCAAGGACAGCCCTGGGAACGACTCGCCGCGCGTGGGATTTCAAGCACTTCGATTGAGCAGGTGCGAACCGGGATGAATCGGGTCAGGGTCAGCGAATCTGCCATTGGTCCTGACCCCGGTTTTCCGATCTCGATTGGGTCGTGTCGTACATTGCCAGACCCGACCACGCCCGCGGTCGCCGCGACCACCGCGCCAGCCAGATACCCGGGTTCGCTCGATCGTCTCGCTCCCGGCCTGCGCTGGGGCGCTCCTCCACGCCCCCGTCACCCACGGGTCGGATCCGGGATCGGATGCCCGCCTGCCGCACGATCGGCCGCCGCGTCGCCGTCAGGGGGGTCGGCCGCCCAGTCCCCGAGCAGTGTCGCGCGGACGCGACGCTCCTGCGACAAAAAGAGCCGCGAGTGGCGCCTGGCACGCGCGGGTTAGGGCCTCCGTGCCGAGTGCGGCCCGCTCTCGTCGGCGTTCGCACCAACGAAGCCGAAGAGCGCCGCCTGTCCCGAGGCCGAGGTGGCGTCGTGCATCTCGGGCATCGGCCCCACCGATGCTCTGCGGTCCCCGACAACCCCGCCTCGCGCCAGAAGGGCCGGTCGTCTACATCGCGAAGAACTTGGCGTGCGGTGCCATCCAGGTCGGCGTCCCGACAGCGCCGCACGTTGGCCGCGTCCCGTTCTCGGGCGCGAACGTCACCGTGGCGTCGAGCAGCCGCGGGGACGGCGGCGATCACCTGCGCGGCGATTCGAGCGTCTCGGTCTGCTGACCCGCGAGCCGCTGTTGCTGGACCCGTCGTCGGCCCGTCGCCTGACGAGTCGCCTGACGAGTGTCGCGATGTACCAGCGCGCCGAATGGTCAGCTCGACGCCAGCGCGCACGAGCGTCATCGCCGTGACCCGTGCCCCACGCTGCACCTGCGTCGGGGGGGCAGCTCGCGCGCCAGCTGCGAACGAGCCGCGCGTGCCGCCCGCCCACCAGGCGAAAGCTCTGCGGCTCCTGCGCGAGGGCGCGGCAACGTGAAGCCCCCTCGCGCGACATGCGCGCTCGAAGAGCATGTCGCCGTCGCTCTGACTGCGCAAGGCGGGGAGGCGAGTTCCAGACCAGGTCGCCGCGGCGGTTGCATCTGCGGCCAGAACCAGGAGGGGCCGAGATCGAAGCCGTCGGCGGCAGCGCGACCGGCATCTCCGACGGTCAGGATCCGCCCGCCGAGGTCCGCGCGATCGAGCGGCTCGAAGTCGACCATGCGCCGTGCAAGAGGCGGGCGGCCTCGCAAGCCGGCGAGGCCGGCGCCGATGATGGCGACCTGAGTGTGCATCTGTGGGCGGTTGGGCGCGCAGAATCGCCAAGTCTTCATCTGGATCCTGTGCGTCGGGTTCGGCGCAAAGGGCAGAGTCATCGAGCAGGTGGGAACGTGCCCCGAGCGATCGCGGTCCACGTGATGGTCCGTTACCCCGCCGCGCGCCAGCCCCAATCCCCGATTGCGAACCGGACGTGGGCAGTGCGCCCCGTCTGTCGGCTTGCGAACGTGTGCAACGGAAAATAAAATTTGTGCGAAAGGAAAGCATCAGCCGCGTGAATGGAAAAATACAAGCGATGCAATTGACCAGGGCAGGTCCGCTGTCAGCAGGCCCGCCTCCCAGCCGTGGAGTGCAGACGACCTATTCGCCCCGAATGTCGAAGCGGAACTCGACGAGCTGATGAGCGGTCTCCTGCCCCAGCGGTGGCGCTCGAGGGCCGAAGGAGTCGGCAAGACGGCGACCGCCGAACGTCGCGCGAAGACGATCTACCGCCTGGATGACGAGGCGCAGCGACAGCTGGTGAGCGCCAGCCCGAGGGTCGCATTGCACGCGTCGCCCCCCGTGGTGATCGATGAGTGGCAGCGCCTCCCACAAGTGTGGGATGCCGTGCGGCGATCCGTCCGATACTGAGGGGCAAGTCCTGGGCGGTACCTCCTGACGGCCTCCGCGGTTCCGGCCGATAGCGAGGTGGGCGCCCGCCCCATACCGGAGCAGGCCTATCGTGTCCGTTCGCGTGGACCGATGCTCCCCCGCCGAGCGTGGGCTCGGAGCGGCGACCGTCAGTCTGGCGAAGTTGCTGAGCGGGGATCGTCCTACGTCTCCGGTACAAGTGAGGTCGATCTCGCCCAGTACGCCGCCGAGATCGTCGCATCGGGCTTCCCCGGCATTCGAAGCCTCCATGGGCGTGCGCGACGCGCGCAGCTTGACGGTTATCTGGAGCGCGTGGTGAACCGCGACTTCAGTGAAGCGGGGCACCCCGTTCGAAAGCCGGACGCCCTCCGGCGCTGGATGACCGCGTACGCGGCGGCGAGCGCGACGACGACGACGCTCGCGAAGATCCGGGATGCGGCGACCAGCGGCGATGGCCAGACGGCAACCAAGCCAACCATCCTGACGTATCGAGGTCCTGGAGCGGCTCTACGTGCTCGACCCGCTGCCCGGCTGGATTCCGACCCGCAATCATCTCGCGCGGCTCGGTCAGGCACCACGACACCATCTCGCTGACCCTGCGCTCGCGGCCCGCCTGCTTGGCGTGGACGAGGGGCGCTGCTCGCCGGCGAGCCCTCCTCTGCTTTTTCGGCGGTGTGCGTGGTGGGACGAGCGTGACGAACGCACCTCGAGATGGCACGCTTTTCGGTCAGCTCTTCGAGTCGCTCGTGACGCTGTCAGTGCGCGTGTAGGTGCGCAGGCGGGCGAAGCGCACGTGCGCCACCTGCGCGTGCAGGACAGTCGGCAGGTGGATCTCATCGAACGCGCCGACCCGTCCTTCTCGGGATTCGAGGAAGCTCAGTGCACCGGTCGACGATCGGGACGTGCGGCAGCCGCTCGGGCTCCGGGAGCAGCTTGGGGACGAGCTGGCGGGACGCGCGGCGTGACAACAGGAGAGCATGCGGGTGGCGGGGGTGTAACTCGCGGATGGAACCGCGGTGGTGCCGCGCGCCCCCCTGGCGGGGGGGGGGAAGCGCCAGCGTTTGGATCCCGAGTACCCCTTGCGCCCCACCATCCCAATTAGGGCCGCGCAACCACCCTGAACGCAATGGGCCCGCGCCGGCATCCCGCCAGGGCGAGTCTCCAATTCGTTGTCTTGTCAGACTTTCCCAGAAATGGTGGGGACGGAACGACACACATAATGATGTGGTCCCCGAATTCGACGGCAGTCGGGAAGTAGAGTAGGTTCGCGCCGGGGGCCACACCCGGAGCACCGACCGATGAAGAAGTCCCGCTTCACCGAAGAACAGATCGCCTATGCCCTGCGCCAGGCGGAGAGCGGCACCGCCGTCGCCGATGTCTGCCGCCAGTTGGGCGTGAGCGAGGCGACGTTCTATGTCTGGAAGAAGAAGTTCGCCCATCTCGGGACGAGCGAGATGCGCCGCCTCCGGCAGCTCGAGGACGAGAACAATCGGCTGAAGCGCCTCGTAGCCGATCTCACGCTCGATAAGCACATGCTCGCGGAGGCGCTCCGAAAAAACGGGTGACGCCGACCCGTCGACGCGCGACCGCCCAGTGGTTCCAGGACACCTTCGGAATCAGTGGCGTGCGCGCGTGTCGATTGGCCGGCTTCAGTCGGGCGGCGTGGTACCGGAAGAGCAAAGCGCGGGATCAGTCGGCGATCCGGCTGCGCATCCGGGAGTTCGCCCAGGCGCGGCCACGCTTCGGGTACTACCGCACTTACGTCCTGCTGCGGCGCGAGGGCTGGCCGGTGAATCTGAAGCGCGTACGGCGTCTGTATCGCCTCGAAGGCTTGCAGGTCCGCCTCCAGGGCCGGAAACGGCGCCATCGGTCCCTGCATCGCGGTCCCGTGGCGGCGCCGACCGGCGCGCTGCAGCGGTGGAGCGTGGATTTCGTGCACGATCAACTGGCCGACGGCCGGGTGTTTCGCGTGCTCACGGTCGTCGATCAGTGGAGTCGCCAGAGTCCTTTGTTAGAGGTGGTCCAGCGCGTCACCGGCGGCGACGTGGCGGCGGCCCTCGACCGCGTGCGCCACGCGGGGATGCAACCGCGGTCGATCACCGTGGACCACGGCACCGAATTCACTTCGATGGCCCTCGACACGTGGGCCTTCGAGCATCGCATCGCGCTCGACTTCACGCGCCCGGGCAAGCCCACCGACAACGGGCACATCGAATCCTTCAACGCCCGCTTGCGCGATGAATGTTTGAACGTGCATCAGTTCCATTCGCTCGCCCACGCCAAGGCGATCATCGAGGCGTGGCGGGTCGACTACAACGAGCACCGTCCCCGTGGCTCCCTGGGCGACCTGACGCCCGCGGAGTACGCCACCATTCACCAGGACACCCAGCCCTCGGCAGCGGCCTAACTCTACCTAACGACTGTCCGCTTTCGGGTCCGGGGACCAGAACCGGGGCCACTCTCGTTCTGAACTGTCTCCGATCGGGACCGACGTCACAACATGGGAGCCAAGGCGACGGCGGACGTGTCGCGTCTCTTCGATGGCTACATCGGCCACGTCTTCGAGCGCATCGCCGATCAGGCGTATCGGCCCGGCCTGGGGCTGCCCTGCCCTTGGTCAGCGATTAGGGACGGTGGGAGGGACAGGACAACGAACGGGAGTCGCTCGAGCTGGACATCATGGCTCCACTCCCCGATGGGCGCGTGCTTACCGGCGGGGTGAAAGTGGAAACGGAAGCCGATCCCCGTGGAATGGCATCGACGACATCTGGAGGGGCTGCGGCGGTTGGCCAAGTCCGGCGTGCGGTGGGCGCACGCGGCGGCGGAGCCGGAGTCACCGCTGCTGTGGGTCGCGGCCGGTGGATTCGAGCCCGAATTCGTTGAGGCGATTCAGGGGGAGCGCGACAAGGTGTATTTGTGGGGTCTCGAGGCGCTGTACGGCGCCTAACGCTTCGTGCGTCGCGGCCGAGACGCGTTCCCCGCGATTGCTGCAGGTGCTCGATCAGCGCCCGCAGCGCCGCGACGCGTGCTGACGCTGCGGATGGTACAGGTAGTAGCCCGGAACGGCTCGCAGAAACCTTCAAGCACCTGACCAGGACCCCGCTCAGCTCGTCCCGAAATGTACGCGTCCATGGCCATCGTCACCCAGGCCCCGCGGCCGCAAGGCGACGGTTGATCGCCGAGGCGGTCGAGAGCACGCGCGCGGGCACGGCCACCGTGAAGTGCCGCCCCTTCTCGGTGAACTCCCAGCGATACAGCGGGGCATCGGTTGCCGGGTGCAGTTCAGGCACTCGTGGTCCACGAGCTCCTTCAGGTGCTGGCACGCCGCCGCTCGAAGTAGGCCGGCGCTCCGACGACCGCCATCCGGAGATCGCCCGTGACGGGGACGGCAATCATGTCCTTGTCGATGGTCTCGCCGAGCTGGATGCCGGCGTCAAGCCGCGGCGACGATGTCGACCGGTGACTCGCTCACGGTGAGGTCGAGGCGGGCGCATGTGACGCGCGGAGAGAAAGGTGGGGAGCAACGACTCGCCCATCATGGAGAGGGCGGCGCTCGACGTGTGGGAGGCGCAGCGGCCGCGCGGCTGGTCCCCCAGCTCACCGATGGCCGCCGCCGCCGACCGCACCTCGTCGAGCGCCGGGCGCACCGACGCATAGAGCCGCTCGCCGGCATCCGTCAGGTGCACGCTGCGCGTCGTCCGCTGGACGAGCGCGACGCCAAGCCGCGTCTCGAGCCGGCGCAGCGCCTGACTGACCGCCGAGTGGCTCATGCTGAGCCGCTCGCCGGCCGCGCGAAATCCCTTGGTCTCCGCCACGGCCACGAGGTCGCCATCCCGTCCAGTTCGTCGCTCATTGGACCGGGAATGGTGACCAGGGTGGACGCTGGTGGCAAGTAGATCGACCGCTGGGGGCGGGGCACATTGCTCCGGAGGTCGGCATGACGGCGTCGCACCTTTCGGCTCGGGCCTGGTGCCTTCCGGGGATCGCCGACTCCGACGTTCACCCGCACGCGCGAGCAGCTCCGTTGCTCAGGATGCCCATGATGCCTACCGACCACAGCCGGCGCCGCTTCCTCGAGTCGGCCGGGATGATGGCCGCCGCACCGCTCCTCGGCGGCCTCCTCTCCCCGGCACTCGCCGAGCCGATGACACACGCCTCATCGCGCGGGACGCACGCCTCGACGTCGATGAGCCGGCGCCAGCTCGGCACGCTCGAGGTCTCGAGCGTCGGGATGGGCGTGCAGAACATGGCCCGCCGATACGAGACCACGGTGCCGTATCGCCCGGAGATGATCAACATCCTTCGCGCCGCCTACGACCGGGGGGTGACCTTCTTCGACACCGCCGAGGCCTACGGCCCGCACGAGTGCGAGCGCATCCTTGGCGAGGCCATCGCCGTTCCGCGACAAGGTCGTGATCACGTCGAAGTTCGGCTGGAACATCGACCAGGAGACCGGACAGCGCCGACCGGGGCTCAACAGCAAGCCGGCGCACATCACGCGCGTCGTCGACGGGATGCTCAAGCGGCTCCGCACCGACCGCATCGACCTGCTCTACCAGCATCGGGTCGACCCGGAGGTCCCCATCGAGGACGTCGCCGGCGCCGTCCAGGCATTGAAGCAACAGGGGCAAGGTGCTGCATTGGGGGCTTTCGGAAATGGGCCTGGAGACGCTGCGCCGCGCACGCCGCGCTGCCGGTCACCGCCGTGCAAAGCGCAGTATTCGATGCTATGGCGCGGCCCAGAGCAAGAAGTGATCCCGGCGTGCGAGGAACTCGGCATCGGCTTCGTGCCGTGGAGCCCGCTCGGCGTGGGCTTCCTCACCGGCGCCATCGACGCCAGCACCCGCTTCGCCCCGGGTGACATCCGCGCGGGATCGAGGTCGCTTCGCCCCAGAGAACCTGCCGCACAACCTGCAGCTCGTCGCGCTGCGGCGGTGCTGGGCCGAGCGCAAGCAGGCCACCCCTGCCAGATCGCGCTCGCCTGGCTGATCGCGCACAAGCCGTGGATCGTGCCCATCCCGGGGACGACGCAGATGGCGCACATGGTCGAGAATACGGGCGCCGCCGATGTGCAGTTCACGCCGGGTGAGCTGACGGAGCTGGACGCGGCCGTCCGCGCCATCGAGGTCGTGGGCAGCGCCTGCCGGATGCCGTGCTGGTCTTCTCCGGGCGTGGGAAGCGCCGCCGAAGCGATGAGCAGGACGGTCGAACGGTCGGGCGTTCGCTCGCGTCGCAGGTCGGCCGAGAGGTCGCCGTGTGCGTGGTCGCGGCGGCGTGCGGCGCACCTCGACGGTCGCCGGCCTAACGACGAGCAGCAGCGTGCGAGATGAAGACCCGAACGCTGGGCCGCTTCGGCCCCGACGTCTCCGCCCTCGGACTCGGCTGCAAGTGGCTCAGCTTCGGTTTGGGCCCCGCCACCGACCGCGGCGAGGCGGTGCGCCTCATGCGCGACGCCGTGGAGCGCGGTGTGACCTTCTTCGACACCGCGCAGATCTACGGTCCGTTCACCAACGAGGAGGTCGTCGGTGAGGCGCTGGCGCCTTTCCGGGAGCGCGTGGTGATCGCCACCAAGTTCGGCTTCGACTTCGATGCGGACGGGAAGCCGACCGGTGCACTGAACAGCCGCCCCGAATCGATCCGCCTAACGATCGAGGGGTCGCTCCGGCGCCTGGGTGTCGAGCGCATCGACCTGCTGTACCAGCACCGCGTCGACCCAGGGGTTCCCATCGAGGACGTGGCGGGGACCGTGCGGGCGCTGATCGCGGAGAAGGTGCAGCGCCCCGGCTCTCCGAGGCCGGCGTGCCGAGACCATCCGCCGCGCCCACGCGGTGCAGCCGATCACCGCGTTGCAGAGCGAGTACTCGCTGTTCTGGCGCGAGCCGAACAGGAGGTCCTTCCCGCGCTCGAGGAGCTGGGGATCGGCTTCGTCCCGTTCTCGCCGTTAGGCAAGGGCTTCCTCACCGGCAAGATCGACGAGACAACCGCGTTCGACGCCGGCGACTTCCGCAACACGGTGCCGCGCTTCGCCCCCGAAAACCGGAAGGCGAATCAGGCGGTGGTCGACGTGGTGCGTGCCCTGGCGGCTCGGAAGGGGGTGACCCCCGCCCAGCTCGCCCTCGCCTGGGTCCTGGCGCAGCGCGCGTGGATCGTGCCGATCCCTGGGACGACGAAGCGTCATCGGCTCGAGAAAACCCGGGCGCGGCGGACGTCGCGCTGACGCTGGACGAGCTGCGCGAGATCGACGCGGCCACCGCGACGATCCGGGTGCAGGGTGACCGGTACTCCGAGGCCTCGCAACGGATGATCGACCGATGAAGACGCCAGCGCGCGACTGCTCCTTCCTGTTAGACCTTCTTCCGTCTCGAATGCCCATGATGCGCACGACGTCGATTACAACATCCGCCGTGCTCCCGGCACTACTGGGGCTCGCGCTCGTTTCCCCGCTGGGCACGTTGGGGCGTTTGCATGCGCAGTCTCGGCGGCCTGCCGTCCGGCCGGCAGTTCCCACAGTGGGTCGTCGCCCGCGGCCGAGTCCACGACGTTCGCCGCGAACGTCGAGAACGCGCGCGATGGCGCTCGGCCCCAGGGCACGGTGTTCGTTGGATCACAGCGAGTACGGCAAGGTGCACGCCGTGATCGACCGACGGCGACGGCAAGGCGGACCGCGTGGTGGTGATCGCCAGCGGGTTGACTCAACCGAACGGCGTCGCCGTGCGAAATGGCGCGCTCTACGTCGCGACCACCAGCCAGCTCCTGCGCTTCGACGACATCGAGCAGCATCTCGATGCGCCCCGCGCGCCGGTCGTCGTGCGCGACAGCCTGCCCAACCCGAGCGCCGGGCACACCTGGAAGTTCATCGCCTTCGGGCCCGACGACCTGCTCTACATGTCGGTCGGCGCGCCGTGCAACGCCTGCCTCTCGCCCCCGCTGGTGTCGACCATCGTCCGGATAAAGCCCGATGGCTCAGACCTCAAGGTCTTCGCCGAGGGGTGCACGACAGCGATCGCTTCGACTGGCATCCGACCTCCGAGAACTTTGGTTCACCGACAACGGGCTGCCGACGCACTCAGCGGCGACTTGCCCGGCGATGAAACCAACGTCACTCCAGAAGGCCGGCCTGCGCTTCGGCTTTCCGTTCTGTCATCAGGGCGACGTAAAGGACCCGGGTTCAGCGACGCAGCGTACCTGCCGCCACCGCGACCGCCGGTGCCGAAAGTGTTGGGCCCCACGTCGAAGCCATCGGGATGACCCGTTCTACACGGGAAGGATGTTTCCTGCCGAATACCCGGAACGCGGTGTTCATCGCGGAGCACGGATCGTAGGAACCGGTCCGAAGCCGAGCGGCTATCGCGTCATGGTGCTGCGCACGAATGGTCGCCGCTTGACTGACGGCCCGGCTACACCTTCCTCCGATGGCTTCCTCCCCAACCGGGACAGCGCACCGGGTGGCTGGGGGGACACAGGGGAGCGGCCTCGCGGGGCGGCCCGCTGATGTGCTGCAGATGCCGGACGGCTCGCTTCTCATCAGCGACGACACGGGCGATCGCCTGTGCGTGTCAGCTACCGTCGATAGTCATCGGCCACCCCTCAGCC
>JADKAQ010000027.1 GCA_016719105.1 Gemmatimonadota bacterium
CTGTTGGCCATCGAACGATTCAAGGACCGGAGTCCCGACGCGTGAACGTCTCTGTCTCGCATGTCAGCAAGCGCTTCGGCGCCTACACCGCGCTCGACGACGTCTCCTTCGACGTGCGATCGGGGGAGCTAGTCGCGCTCCTCGGTCCGTCGGGGGGCGGGAAGAGCACCATCCTGCGCATCATCGCCGGGCTCGAACTGCCTGACGAGGGGTCGATCGTGCTCGGTGACGAGGTGGTCGACCGTCAGCATCCGCGCGAGCGTCGCGTCGGCTTCGTCTTCCAGCACTACGCGCTCTTTCGTCACATGTCGGTGGCGGACAACGTGGCGTTCGGGCTGGAGGCGCAGCACGCTCCCAAGGAGGAGGTGCACGCCCGCGTGCACGAGTTGTTGCACCTGGTGGGGCTCAGCGGGCTGGAAAAGCGACGTCCGTCGCAGCTCTCGGGAGGGCAGCGCCAGCGCGTGGCCCTCGCGCGTGCGCTCGCCCCCCATCCCAAGATCCTCCTGCTCGACGAGCCGTTCGCGGCCCTTGACGCCAAGGTGCGGGGCGACCTGCGGCGCTGGCTCCGCGAGCTGCACGAGGAGACCGGCGTGACGTCGCTCTTCGTGACGCACGACCAGGAGGAGGCGTTCGCGCTCGCCGATCGCGTGGTCGTGGTGAACAAGGGGCGCATCGACCAGGTCGGGAGCCCGCTCGACATCATGGACGACCCGGCGACCGAGTTCGTCGCCCGCTTCGTCGGCGAAGCCAACGTCCTCAGCGGGACGCCCAGTGGGGCCGGGGCACGCGTCGGCCCGCTCGACATCGCGCTCGATCGCTCGGCACCCGGGAACACCGTGCACGTGGTCGTGCGCTCCTACGACCTGAAGTTCTGGCGCGACGATGCCAACGGCGTGGCCACGGTTCGGCGCGTGCACGCGTTAGGCGACCGGGTCAAGGTCGAGGCCGCGCTCGACGGCGTGGGCCCCCTCTTCGCGCAGTTCCCGCGCCGCAGCTCGCTCCTCCATGGCATCGAACCCGGATGCCGCATCGCCGTGCAGATCACCAAGGCCCGCGCGTACCCGGCGACCGCCTGACCGCAGCGCACGCACGCCCCAGCTCGCACCGGGTAAGGTGAGGATGCGCGCGAGGGGACGCGGCCGAACGCGACCAGCACGCTGACGCATCGAGGGCCGCCCCGGCATCCCGGGACGGCCCTCGTGCGTCGTTGCGTCTGGCGGAGTTCCCGTCCGTTCGCTATCGCATCAAGGCCAGCGGCGCCGAGAGCCGGAGCGAGACGTTCCGTCCCTGCGCCAGCGCGAACCCCTTCTGCGTGTCGAGGAAGTCGCGGTACGGGGTGTCGAACAGGTTGGTCGCTTCGAGATGCACATCGAGCGCCTGCCCCCCGAGGGTGACACGTCCACCGACGCCCGCCTCGTACACCGAGTACGACGGGGTGGATGAGATGCCGTACCCCGCGGGATTGTCGTCGAATTCGGCGAACGGCTCGGTGCGTCCGGCGATTCGCTTGGCGCGGCTGTGGCGACCGCCGACGCGCGCGTAGGGAGCCTTCACGAAGGCGAACGGTCGCGGGGACCAGCGCAGCGACCCCCGCAGCTGGTCGGCCGGCATGAGCGGGAGCGCTTCGCCCGTGGTGAGGTTCTCGCTGCGCAACGCCATGACGCTCGCCTCGAGCACGACGCGCGGCAGGAGCTCGAGCTCGCCGCCCGCCTCGATGCCTCGGATGCGGGCATCCGTCTGCAGGTTCTTGTAGACGATGCGAGTCGTCCCGTTGACCACGCGCGTCCGTCCTGTGTTCTCCATGTAGATGTAGTCCTGCACCGCATTGCGATACACGGTGATCGTGCCGGTGGCGCGCGCCCCCTGGTAGCGCAGCGCGCTCTCCACGCTCAGCGACCGCTCCGGATCGAGCGTGGGATTCCCCTCCAGCCAGCCGAAGGCGGGGCGATTCTCGTCCGTGTACAGGTCCTGGATTGCGGGGGCGCGAAAGCCGCTGTTCACGCTCGTGGTCCAGGTCAGGCCGCTCGTCAGGCGCACGCCGGCGCCCAGCGAGCCGTTGAGCACCGAGAAGGTGCGGTCGAGGGCGGCGGCGCGCTGGGCCTCCGGCAGTGCCCGTACCAGCGTGCCGATTCGCGCCTCCTGCTGGCGCGTGTCGTAGCGCGCGCCAGCCGAGAGCGTCACGCGTGGCAGACGATACTCCTCGAAGGCGAAGGCGGCGACGTTGTCGATGCGCGACGACGGCTCGATGCGTGACATGCGGGTGACGCCGCGCTGGTGCTGGTACTCCACGCCCACCTTGCCGGCGATCCCCCGCACGGCCGCGTGCTCGGTCTCGACCCGCGCCGTGGTCACGGTGCGCGAGAGGTCCTGGTCCCAGGTCGCGGTGGCGCGCGCCTCCTCGAAGGTCTTCGCGGCGCTCGCGGCGCGCTGGATGCGCAGCAGCTGGCGGGTGATCGACGGCTTCACCACCAGCGGACCGCGCAGGAAGGTCCCGCGCAGACGCAGCTCGTGGTTGTTCATGCCGACGCCCGCGGGCTTGCCGTTGGCGTTGGCGAAGTTGTTGTAGCCGGTGAAGCCGTCATACAGCAATTGCAGCTGTCCCCAGTCACCGGCCGTCCCGAGCTGGCCGTACTGGGAGCGCTGGTCGTAGTTGGTGTAGGCGAGCTCTCCGGTGACCAGCGGGTCGCCCTTCTGCCTGGTGACCGCGTACGGGAGGGCATCGGCGGTGCGGAAGTTGTCGGCGACGCGGCGGCTGACGCCGGCCCTGAAGCCGAGTCCCCCCGCCATGGCGCCGTTGATCTCGCCGTTGCCGTATCGCTCCCGATTGTTGGAGAAGTACTGCGTCTCGACGAGCCCATCGAGTCGTGCGCCTCCCGCTTCGGCACGAGGGAGCGCCTTCGGGAGGAAGTTGATGGCGCCTCCCATGGCGCTCGACCCATACAGCACGCTCGCCGGCCCGCGAATGACCTCGATGCGATCCACCGAACCGAAGGCGATCGGAGGCGTCCAGCGGCTCGTCCCCTGGAAGCTCTCGATGGCCACGCCGTCGCGGGTGAGGCGCACCTGTCCCTGGCTCATGCCGCGCAGCACCGGGTTTCCTGCCATCGGTCCCGTCGTGATCGTCGCTACGCCGGGAACGCGCTCGAGCGTCTTGCCGAGCGACGCCGTCGTGACCGCCTTGAGCTTGTCGGGATCGATGGCGGCCACGTCGAGCGGAGTCGTGGGATCGCTGGCGGTGGCCGCGCCCGTCACCACCACCGGGACCAACGTCACCGTCGCGGGGGTGAGCGTGATGTCGAGCCGCTCCTCCTGGCCTGGCCTAAGCACCACCTGCCGCGAGATTGGTTGGTGCCCGATCGCGCGCACCGTCACCACGACGGTGGTAGCGGGGAGCCCGATGAAGCGAAACTCGCCCCTGCTGTCTGAGACGATGGTTCGCTCGAGGACCGGGAGCGAGACGTAGGCGTCGGGGTGCGGGACGCCGTGTTCATCACGGATCATCCCCGTCAGCGACGCCCGCGCGCCGACGATCGCGCGTCCCGCGACCGGTTGCTGTCCTTGCACGATGGGGGCGTGGAGCACGGTGCCACCAAAGACGATGCCGAGCAGGATCGTGCGCATGTTGCTGTCTCCCTGTAGTCCGCGATGGATGCGGTAGGTCAGGGGGCATTGCGCGTGCCTCGCCGTCGCGCCTCGGCAAGTAGTTGCGGCACAACGCCTTCGGCAAAACGCTGCGGTGCGTGTCCAACAGAGCGCCGTGCCCTATGCGGGGAGTGCCGCGCGCACCAGTGACGGGGCCTTGAAATGCGACGGCGGCCCTTGGCCTCGTGATCGCCGGTGTCAGCCCGGCGAACCCCGTGGCGGCGTGACGGAGCGCGGCGTGAACGAGATCGGAGTATGCCGCCCCGCCACCAGCTGACGGATCGCCGCGGCGAGCCGACGCGGCGCCGAAGGGTGGAAGGCCAGGAAGAGGTCGGGCTCGACCATCTCCAGCTCCATGAGCATCAACTCGCCGTCGACCTCGCACGCGTCCACACGCGCGTAGAGCCACTGTCCTGGGAGGTGCGCCAGCACGTCCTCCGCCTGCGCCACCAGCCCGGCGCGCGGCGCCTCGGCCATCACGCTCCCGCCAAAGTCCGACTGCACGCGGAACTCGCCGGCGCGAGGGCGCTTCTTCACGGCGTGACTGTACTGCCCGCTGAAGTAGATGAGCGACCACTCCCCATCGTCGAGAATGGCGGGGACAAAGGGCTGTACGATCGTATCGCGGGCGGCGACCAGCGCCGCGAAGTCGGCTTCGTGCGCCGCGTGCTCTCCGGCGCGGGCGCGCGCGGTCCGAAACCCCGACGCGGAGACGCACGGCTTGTAGACCACGTCGGTCCATCCGGTGTCGCCCAGGACCTCGGCGAGCGTCGCCGGATCACCGCGCTCGATTGCCACGGTGGGAACGGTCGATACCCCGCGAACCGCGAGGTCGAGCAGGTATCGCTTGTCCATGTTCCACCGCAGGACCCCGGCCGGATTCCAGAGCGGAATCCCGAGGCGCTCGATGTGCGCGAGCCAGGCCTCGAAGTCGTCCGGACGGAGATGATAGTCCCACGCGGACCGGACGACGATGCCGTCGTATCGCGACCAGTCCACCAGCGGTGAGTCCCACACCGCACTCTCCACGGCCACGCCATGCTGCCGGAGCTCGGTCACGGCGAGACGGTCGTCTTCGCTGAGTTGGGGGAGGGCGCGATACGTGACGAAGGCGATGCGCATTCGGCGTGGGCGAAACGATGACGGGTCGAGGTAGGGTGGTGGCGGTGCGGACGTCAGCTGCGCGGACGTCAGCTGCGCGACGGATCGCTGCTGAGTCGCGTCGATCCGCGCCGCGCTTCGCTCACGTACGGTTGCAGCGCCGCATCGGCATGACGCCACGCGTTGGCCACATAGAGATACGCGTCGATGGCCTTGGGGCGAACCCCCAGCCGTTCGTTCACGCGAGCGCGCTCGAGCATCCACAGGATCCGCAGCGCGGGCCACGCCAGAAAGTCCTGGTCGAGGATGGCGGCGGCTTCTCTGTCACGCTTCGTGGCCGACAGGAGGAAGGCGAGCGGAAGACGCGCTTCCCAGCACCACCCCGCGCACGCGGAGTCGGCGAAGGTGAGCGCGACGATGGCGGTGCTGGTGTCGCCACGTGCCAAGGCGCGCAGTCCCGGGATCAGCGGCGAGGGGAAGCCCGGGATCCTGCCGGCCGCCGCCAGCTGCATGGCGCGTTCGAGGCGCACGCCGTCGCCGCTCAGCGACCAATAGACCGAGGCGGCGGCAATCCGACCCGGCGGGCGCGGGTCGTCGAGCCATCCATCGAAGATTCGTGCGGCGCTGTCGGGGCGCACGGCGCGCAACAGCGTCGCCTCGAGTAGCGCGATGGCCTGCGTCGAGTCGGCCAGCGCCAGCGCCTGTGCCACATGACCGCGCAGCAACAGCGTGGAGGCGTAGGCCGTGCGCGCCTCGCGTGCCAGGTTGGCGGGGGCACGACCGGCACGAGATGCCTCGTACAGCGAGCGCGACATGGATACCTGCGTTTCGGCCGAGTCCATGAGCGGGACGAGCACGGAGAAGGCCGACTGCAGGACCTCGGCGCCGGCGCTCGCGACGACGGAGTCACCGGCGGCAGACGGCCGTGCGCGTGAGTCCATGAGTTGCTGCACGAGGCGCACGCTGCGCCCATGCACGTCGTGCGGACCGAGGGCGAGGTACGCGAGTGCCGACCGGCGCATGGTCGCCACGTCCTGGTCGTGCGCGGCGAGTTCGAGGTGGTGGATGTAGGCCGGGGCGAAGGCCGTGTCGAGGGCGATGGCGCGCTCGAAGGCGTCGCGGGCCGTTCGCATCGTGCTCTGCGAGGGAAAGACGAAGCGGGTGAAGTGATAGTGCACGTCGCCGAACTTGAACCACATCTCCGGGTCGTCGGGAAAGCGGCGCACCCCGTCGTCGAGGAGTGCGGTGACGCGGCGCACCAGGGCGGTGCGGGGGGGCATGGATTGCCGGGGATCCGACAGTTGCAACGCGGCGAAGATCGAGTCGGCGGCGACGAGGAGCGACTCGCGAGGGGCGAGCCCCCGATTAAGCGCCCCGGCCTGCAGGGCGTAGCGGTACCCCTCGTTGGAGAGTTCGAGCTGCGGCGTCAGGCGCCAGCCGAGCGCGTTGCTGAGGTGGCGGAGGGCGGGGGCGAAGGTGGAGTCGAGGGCGACGGCTCGCTGGTAGTGGGAGGCGGCCGAGTCCCAGTCGCTGCGCCGGTAGGACTGCTCCCCCTGGAGGTAGGCCTTGAGGGCGGGGAGCGAGGACGAGCCTAACGATGCGAGGCGAGTGGCCCCGATGGCGCGCGTGCGCCCGAGCTCGCGCAGGATGGCCATCGAGAGCGAGTCGGCGAGGCGATCCATGCGCGCCGTCTCATCACGCCACTGCACGTCGGTCGCGCGTCCGGTCGCCGTTTCGACGATCGTCGCGGTCACCCGCACCGAGTCGCGCCCCGAGGCGATCAGGCTCCCGTAGATGGTAATGCCGGCGCGTGTGCGCTCGGCGAGCTGGCGGGCGCCGGTGCGGTCCATGCGCGCGGGGGCACGGCGCAGCACCACCGAGGGCGGGACGACACGCAGCGGCCCCGCGCCATCGAGGTTGCTGGTGAGGAGGTCGACCAACCCCTCGCGCCAGACGCCGAGGTCGGTGCCTAACGCCTCGAACGGGGCGATGGCGACCAGGTTGGCGTTGGGGGCCTCGGGGCGCTCTCTCGGCGCAGGAAGGCGACGCCGGCCAGCGTCGCGAGGGTGGCGACGCCAAGGGACGAGTGCGAGCCGGCGCCGGGCGGGCAGGCGCCGCCGCGCGCCCCGACAGGGGAAGTCGCCAGTGCGTCGCCGAAGGCGCCGGCCCCCTGGAACCGATCGGCGGGGCGCTTGGCCAGCGCCTTGCCTAACGCGTCCGCCACGCCTCGCGGCGTGTCGGCGCGGAGCCCCGCACCGGCTTTGGCGGCGCGTTGAGGGGCGCCGACGTGACCGCCCCCGGTGAGTCACCCGTGAACGGCGGGGCGCCCGTGAGCATCTCGTAGCCGATGATCGCCAGCGAGTAGAGGTCCGAGCGCCCGTCGATGTCGGCGTCGCCTGCGGCCTGTTCCGGCGACATGTAGCCGGGGGTCCCGACGGCGATCCCTCCCTCCGTCAGGCGCGCGTCGTCCCCGCCTGGTGGAGGGGTTGCGGGGCGCGCCAGCACCGCCGAGATCCCGAAGTCGGCAAGGACGGCGTGTCCATCCGAGAGCAGGACGTTCTCGGGCTTGAGGTCGCGGTGCACGATCCCCTTCTCGTGCGCGAAGGCCAGGGCGCTCCCCAACTCGGTGAGGATGCGCACGGCGTCTTCGACCTGGAGCCGTCCCTCGCGCCGCAGGCGGTGCCGCAACGACTCCTCGATGTAGGGCGTGATGAAGTAGAGGAGCCCCCCATTGGTCCCGGTGGAGAGGACGGGGAGGATGTGCCGGGTGCTGCCGAGGACGGCCGTCACCTGGAACTCGCGCCGGAATCGGGCGGCGAGCACATCGCTCGTGAGCTCGGGGGCCAGCAGCTTGATGACGACGGAACGGCCGAGGGCGACTTCCGTCGCGAGGTAGACGCGACTCATGCCGCCGCCGCCGAGCTCGCGCTCGACGCGGTATCCGCTTCCGACGGCAGCCTGGACGCGCTCCTGCAGCTCGCTCACGGGGGGGAGGGAGGGTGGCGGACGACGCGGAAGCTAACCGGCGGCCCCGACCCTGCTATGCCGAAGCGGGGAAGAGGTTCCGGAAGCGGTACCCGAGCACCATGATTCCCGTCGTCCTGTCGTCGTTGTGTCGTCGTCCCGTCTCTCCTTCGTCCCCGGCAATGGGTCTAGAGACCAACTGCACCCTCGAACGCGCCCGGCGAAAACTCGTGGGCAAGGCGCTCCTGGAGAGTGACCACATCGCGTTCCGTGGCAAGACGAAGAACGCGAAGTTCCTCCTCTCCGAGTTGTCGCGCGTGGAGATCCAGGGCAACGCGCTCGTCCTGGAGCACCCGGAAGGGCCGGCCTTCTTGCATCTGGCAGAAGGGATGGCCGCGAAGTGGCTGGCCAAGATTCGGAATCCCCGGTCGCTGCTCGACAAGCTGGGGGTCTCGGAAGGGATGAAGGTCGTCATCAACGTGGACGACGCGGACTTCCTCGCGCAGCTCGAACGCCGCATTGGTTCGTACGCGACCCGAGCGACCCCGAAGAGTGACATGATCGTGTACGGTGCCGAGAACCAGACCGCGCTGGAGCGCCTCGAAGCCCTGAAGGGGACGCTTGTCCCCAACGGCGCCATCTGGGTCGTGCACCGGAAGGGGAAGGAGGCGACGCTACGTGACGTCGAGGTGTTCGCGGCCGGACGCCGCGCCGGACTGGTCGACAACAAGGTCGCGTCGTTTTCGGCGACGCACACCGCCGAGCGTCTCGTGATTCCGCGCGCCGAACGTTAGGCACCGCCCCACTCGCGTGATACGAAGAACGCCGCGCCCGTGATCGAGCGCGGCGTTCGTGTAGGAAGGGCCGTCCGCCAGGCGGTGGACTACGGCGTGATTAGCGCTCCCGTGCCCGGCGGCGAGTCCCGTGGCGGCGCCGCAGCTGATGTCGCCTGAAGGCGTTCCGGCCGCGGTGACCCGCCCGACCGACATGGTGCACTGCGTCCCGGTGAGCTTCACGTGGAGCGCCGTCGCGTCGAAGCCGGCGAACGGGTCACTCGCGGTGATGGTGATGCGCACGTCGCTCGTCGCGCGCCAGTCGAGCTGCGTCGGGTCCGTCGTATAAGTGGTTCTCCGCCAGAACCCTCCTCGGCGATCCCTGAGCTCGGCGAGGTCGGCCTTGAGGGCCGCCGTGAAGGCCTTGCCCGCGCATGGAGTGGTACTTGGGACGGCGACCGCGGTGGAGGACGCTGAAGACAGCCATCGCGACGAGGATCTCGGCGAAGGTGAATCCAGTTCTGCGGGTCACGATGCGCTCCGACGGGGACGATTCGAGGTGGAACCGATGCCCGCTGGAAAAGCAGGAGCGGTGCCACAGGTGATCCAACACACAGTTTCGGCTCATTTCGCCGGAACACGAGGCCGGGCTTTCGGGAGCCGTTCCGTCCGACAGTCGGTCCAGTTGCACATGAAGAACTTTCCCAAGCGCCTTGGCAGTATTGAGTTGCGGTAAACGCAGCAAACGAATGTTTCGGTTCTGGCGACCTGCACACCGCGTTGAAGAATCCGGGTGGCAGGACGGCTGGGACCGACCGCCCTGGGCGCGCGCGGCCCGCGTGGCGGGCGTTACGACACCGCCACGAATCGTCACGCCTGTCGTGCCGACTCCGCAATGGAATCGCTTCCCACGGAGGCCTCGGCGGCCCCCGCTGCGGGCCCCGGTGAGTCGTTCGACCGATGCGCGGTCTGCCCGGACCGATGAGAGTTCGACGCGCGGGATGTCCAACTTCGCTGAAACTCGCCTCCGAGGTCGTTCGTTAGATGCAAGTACTTGCTTGCGTGCCGGGACATCCCGGCAATTCATTTCCAGGATCTATGGACAACCGAGACAAACTCCTGCTCGCGGCGAGTCGGATCTATGCCGAAGTCGGCTTTCGCGGCGCGACGACGCGCCGCATCGCCGATGAGGCCGGGGTGAACGAGGTCACCCTCTTTCGCCTGTTCGGCTCCAAGGCCCAGCTCATCGCAGAGGCGATCTCCTGCCAGGACCCGATGGGGACGGTCTCCCTGCCGGAGCACCCCGTCGATCCGCTCCGTGAGTTGGCCGCATGGTGCGATGGACATACGGTGGTCCTGCGCGAGATGCGGGCGATGATCCGAAAACGATGGCCGATCTGGAGGAGCACCCCGAAATGGCGCCGCACCTCTGCAACGGCCAGACACCGCACTTCAACGAGTTGGTCTGCTACTCCACGCGAGTCGTGGCGCAATTCTCACGGCCTAGGTGGCGGCGACGTCGTCACCGCGTGCCCGATGCCTTCAGCGCGATCTTCGCCGACGCGATGTCGCGCGATGTCTCCCCCACCATCTACCCTCAGCCCGCGAACACGAGGCGTCCACGCGATACGTCCGCGTCTTCCTTCGCGCTCTCGGCGTTCTGAGTCAAACGCACCTCCTTGCCCGCGCCGCGGTGTCGCACGACCGACAGCGAGGCGGCCTGAGGACAACCGATTCCCTCCTTTACGCTCTCTTCTACAGAAGTCCGTGCACCAGGTCTCTCGACGGCGCCGGCGGTGGCGATTCTACGGCCCTGCCGGATTCACGCGCAGGGGCCTCGATCCTCTCGCTCGAGGATGCGTTGCGGCTGTCGCAGACTGCAGAGCGAAGCGCTGCCAGCATCGCGCAGGCTGGCGTCACGCGCGCGCAAGGACAGCAGATGCGGGCGCGCTCCCAGTACCTGCCGCAGGTGAATGGCACGGCGGGGACACCCGTACGCTCGCCACGCAGTTCTCCGGTCTTCCAGTCCAGCGGCCCAACGGCACAGCCTGGGCCGAGAGTCCCTCGGTCCCACCGCGTCGGACACCACGACCTATTTCCAGCCCTGTACACCGCCACCTCGCGACCGCGGGGGCCACGGAGGCGCAGCGCCTGTCCGGGCTGAGCTATACTCGCGATGCGCCTCGAGCGGCGGAGGGGATCGACTTCTCGCGCGGGCTTGGCGCCAAGAACCAATACCAGCTCGCGGCGAACGGTTTCCGCTGACGCTCTGGTCGGCCGGGCGCGTGCAGGCGGAGGTGCGCTCGGCGGCGGCTGGCCGTCGCTCGGCGGAGATCGAGCTCGGCTCGCAGCGCGCCAAGCTCACCCTCGATGTGACCGAGGCGTACTACGACCGCGGTGCTGGCCGACCGCCTGGTGGCGATCGCCGAGTCGTCGTTGGCGACGACCGAGGGACGCTGCGGCAGACCACACCTGGCGCGTCAGGTCGGGGAACCAGTCGGAGTTCGAGCCGCTGCGGGCGCGGGTCGCGCGACAACCAGGTGCCCGTGGTGCTGCAGCGCCGCACGGATCGCGAGCTGCGTTCCTGCGGCTCA
>JADKAQ010000028.1 GCA_016719105.1 Gemmatimonadota bacterium
ACGGAAAACCGGCCGTCGTCGCCGGATTGCGTGCGCGCCTCGCGTCCCTCGGCATCGGCGAGGGCCAGCGTGGCGGCGGCCAGCGGCGCGCCGAGCGAATCGACCACGCGACCGCTCACGCGCCAGGCAGAGGTAGCGGTCTCCTGGGACGCGAGGACCGACGAATCGAGGGCGAGGAGGGCCGCCAGGAGCAATGGCACGGCGGCACGCCGAAACGTGTGAGACACGGCAGGGGGATGAAGGGTGAGCGCGAGAATCTCGCCGCCACCGCGCCGGTATTCCCTCGCCTTCTCATGAACGGCACGTGAACACCCATGAGTGGTCGCGGACGAATCGTGGATGGCCCGGCGCCCTCCGCGCCCGGCGCCGGCAGCTGCAAACGCACGATGGCCCGCCGCGGCGTACGCCCGCGGTGGCCGACGTCCGGTTCAGCTCCGCTCACCGCGCGCGTTCGGCCGTTCATCGCTCGAAAACGACCACTCATGAGTCACGGTTGCGACCGGCGGCGTCCGTCCGTTACCTAACGCGCGCCATCTCCACCGTTTCATCCCGGTCACTCGCCAGGAATCGATGCGTACCCCTGCCCCCGCTCACCCCTCGCGGCCCGATCTGCGTGCACGATGCCTCCCCCGGCACTTCCTGCGCTGGTCGGCGGTGCTGCTGGTCGCTGGGCTCCCCCGGTCGACCCCCGCGATCGCCCAGTCCGCGTCGACGATCGCCGGGATATCGTGCGACGCGGGATCGCGGTGCCGCACGCACCTCACCGTCCCCGCGCTCGGCGCCGACACCGCCGTGCTCCTCCCCGTGACGGTACTGCGCGGCACGCGCCCCGGTCCGACGCTGGCGATCACCGCCGGGGTACACGGCGGGGAGTACGTGCCCATCCTCGCCGCCCAGCGGGTCGCCACGACCGTTGACCCGCTGCAACTGACGGGGACGATCGTCATCGTGCACGCCACCAATCCCGTCTCGTTCTTCGGGCGCGGCGTCTACTACACCCCCGCCGACGGCCGCAACCTCAATCGCATGTTCCCCCGGGCGCGCCGACGGTTCGCTCAGCGAGCGCACCGCGCACGTCGTCTTCACCGAAGTCATCCGCCGGGCGGACGCCTACCTGGACCTGCATTGCGGCGACGCCAACGAGGCGCTGCGCCCCTACGTGGCAACGCGCGTGAGCGGCGACTCGGCCTACGATGCGCGGGTGCGCGCCCTGGCGATCGCCACGGGGCTGGAGCTCCTGCTGGAGACCCCGGTGCCCACCCCCGTCCCCACTCCCCCGGGGACGACCACGATGACCGCCGCGGTCAACCGCATCCCGGGCTTCACGATCGAGTGGGGGATGCTAGGCCGCACGGACGACGCGTCAGTCAACGGACAGCTGCAGGCGGTGCTTGGGGTGGCGCGTGGCATGGGGATGCTTCGCGGGCGCCCCGGGCGTGGTGGGCGCCTGCGCATGACGGGGTCTCGCACGGCCACGGCGCCGGTGAGTGGGCTCGTGCGCGTGGAGGTCGCCCTCGACCAGGCGGTGCGCGAGGGTGAGCGGATTGCCGTGATCCACGACCTGTTCGGCGTGCAGCTGGCGGAGGTGAAGGCGCCGGTGAGCGGGCGTGTGATCGCGTTCACCGCCACTCCGCCCGTGCGCTCGGGGGAGCCGGTGGTCGCCATCGGCATCCCCGCGCCGCGCTGACCTTCGCCGGTTCCCCGCGAGCGAGCCAGCGCCGCCGCGCGCTGGCTCGGCGAAGGGCGACGAGGTGGATGGGGTCGAGAAGGCTAGCGCCGCAGCCGACGCAGCCCCCCGGAGGCGAGTGCCGCCAGCAGCAATGTCGGCAGCAGGAGTCCCACCACCGCCGGCATCACCCGCACCGCCACCACCGATGCCGGCTCCTCGGCGAATTCGAAGGCGGGAAGCGCGCGGAAGTCGGCGGCCGAGAGCGTCGACTTGGCGAAAATGCGCGGGAAGAACCACGCCCGCCACGCCGCATGGAATCGATCGACCTCGCCCTGGAAGTAGCGATACCGGTGCACGCTCGTCCCGGAGAGATCGAAGAGTGCCGCCTGCAGCACCAACGCCGGCGAGACGAAGCGGAAGCGATCGGCCAGTGCCTGCTGGGCCACCAGGCGCTGGTCGAAGTCGGCAAGCGCCGGCGCCATGCTCGACTCCACCGCCTCCTGCACCGCCACGCTGCGGGCCGCGAAGTTGTCCATGTCGGGGGCGCCACCCGCCATCATTTCCGGATGGTCGAGGTAGTACTTCTGCAACAGGACGCTCCCCTGTTCGGTGGCCTCGTTGGTGGCGGCGCGCAGGGCCGTCGTGAGTTCGACGCGCGACGGGGACGGGCGTGCGGTGGTGACCGCGACGTTGTACAGCGACGGGATGATGACCACGACCGCCAGCCAGGCCCCCAGCAGGATGACCGCGTTGGTCGCAGAGGACTTGCCGGCAGCATTGACGGCCAGTGCCACCCCAAACCAGAACAGCGCATAGAGCGAGACGATCGCCGCCCACAGCGCCAGGCGCGACAGCGCCCCGGGGGTGGCGAGCGACGCACCGCCCGCCAGCGTCCCCACCAGGAGCAGCGCCAGCGTCACCCCGAGCACGACGCCGATGCGCGCCAGGAGCTTCGCACCGATCACCCGTCGAGCATCCACCGGCTGCGACAGCACGAGATCGAGCGTCCCCTGCTCGCGTTCCGCCGACACGATGTTGTAGCTGAGCGCGAGGATGAGGAGCGGGAGGACGTAGATGACGACGAAGGCGACGTCGAAGCGCCCGGCCATCAGGTTCACCGGATTCTCGATTTCATCGTTGACGATGAAGGTCTGCTTGGTGCGCGTGGAGACGCGGGCGTAGTACGGATAGAGGTCGCTCTGCCCCACGGCGAAGGCGGCCAGCGGCGCTGGCGGCAACACGGCGTACCGCGTCGCCTGCGTCCCCCCCGCCACCGATGGGATGGCCGGGTTGGTCCACGGCTTTATCCCTGTCGAGTCCCCCGCGGCCAGTCGGTCGATCGTCGCCTGGTGCTCCGCCAGCCGCGCCTGCTCCTCCTCCTGCACCGTGGCGATCGTCTCGCGTTGGAAGCCCACCCAGCGCGTTCCATTGAACAGGGCGTAGCCCGCCAGCAGCGTCAGGACGATGCCAAAGAGGCGGAGCGTGGCGTCGGCGCGCAGGAGGCGCCACTCGAAGGCGGCAAATCGCAGCATGGCAGGTCCCGGTGGGGGCGTGTGAGGGGCGCAGACGCCCGTTAGTCGAGCCGCAGCGATCGCGTGCGGGCCACGGACACCAGGGCGACGAGGAGCCATCCGCCCAGGAGCCAGAGGCTCGGGGCCTGCATGGCCATCGCCTGCGCGATCGGGGGCCCCTCGTACTCGAAGGGAGGGACCTCACGCCAGAGCGACGGATCGGCCTTGTACGAGAAGTCGCCGCTGCGGGAATTGGCGGCCATGCTCTCGTTCATCGTCTTCACCAGCCGGCGCCGGTACCGCTCGGCCGCGTTGGCGAAGGCCTGATGGTGCTCCACGTCGGTCCCCGCCAGCCCCATGGAGAGCGATCGCACCGCCATCAGCGGGGCGATCACGGCCCCGAGCTGGTGCACGGTGTTCTGCTTGCGATAGGTGTCGTAGAGCGCCCCGTAATGCCGGTCGAACACCTTGTTACCATCCTCCTCGGCCTGCTGCATGGAGATGGCGTCGAAGTTGATCGGCAGCGAGTCGACGGAACTCACCTTGTACTTCGCGAGCGTCGCCTTGAGGAGCTGTGCCGTGCGCTCATCGGGTGAGTGTCCGTCGAGCCCCTTCTTGAGGTCGGCGTCGAGGGCGGTGACGAAGGTGAAGGCCGAGGGGGTGGGATACACCCGGCGCGCCACGTCGGAGAGGGCGCGCGGGGCGACCAGCGAGTTCGCGGCCCAGAAGGCGAGCAGGACGAGGAGGGCGGCGCGCGACGACCGCGTGCGCGCCGACACGGCGAGCGCCACCGCCACGAAGACCGTGAAGTACGCCGTGTAGGTGAGCCCCATCAGCGCGATGCGCGGCCACTCACCGCCCAGCGCCCCCTCGCTCGACGCGAGCACGAGCGCCGTAGCGCCGAGGAAGGCAGCCGGGACGAGCAGGACGCCTAACGCCGACGCCACCCCGAGTGCCTTCCCGGCCGCCAGTGCTCCCGGCTGCACCCCAAGGCTCAGGAGCTGGCGCAGCGTTCCCTGCTCGCGCTCGCCGGCAAAGGCCGGAAAGGCGAGGACGACGATGAGGAGCGGGAGCAGGAGTTGCATGATGGTCGCCGCCGTCCACTGGCCGAAGCGTTGCGTCGCCGTGGCATCCATGGCGGGGCGAAACTGGAACTCGTTCTGCTTGTGCGCCTCGAGGTACGCGGCGACGCCCACGTACGGGTCGACCCCCTGGTCGACCAGCGAGAGGAGCGTGCGCGGCTTGAAGGCCCACAGTCCGTAGTGCGCCGCCGAGTGCGGGTTCTTGGCCGGTTGGTTGACCCAGAAGTCGCGCATGGTGGATGCAGCACGGTCGTGCTGCGCCTTGACGTCGGTGTAGTGCCTGGCGCCGGCGCCTAACGCGGCGCACAGCAGCGTCCCGACGATGACCGCCGACCAGCGAAATCGGCCGTCGCGGAGGGTATCGGTGAATTCCTTGGCGGCGATGCGGGCGATCATGGAGTCCTCGCGAGGGGGGCGAACGTGATCGGATGACGGGGGGGGCGGGCTGCTCGGGCCGCGCCCGTCAGTCGCGCATGTGCTCGAGGTACAGCCGCTCCAGGTCGGCGTGGCCGATGTCGGCGGTACTGAGCGTCTGCACGAGGCGCCCGTGCTTCATCATCCCCACCCGCGTCCCCGACTCCTTGGCCCGGAAGAGGTCGTGGGTGGCCATCAGGATTGCCGCTCCCTGCTCGCGCAGCATCGACAGCAGTTCCGAGAACTCGTTGGAGGCCTTCGGGTCGAGCCCCGACGTGGGCTCGTCGAGCAGCAAGGCGCGCGCGCGCTTGGCGAGGGCAATGGCGATCCCGACCTTCTGTCGCATTCCCTTGGAGTAGCCGCCGACCCGCTTGTCGACCGCATCGACCTGCAGCCCGGCCTGGAGGAGGTACTGCAGCAGTTCGTCGCGTTCGTGGCGGCGTCCCGTGGCGAGCGAGGCGAAGTAGTCGAGGTTCTCGAGGCCGGTGAGGTTCTTGTAGAGCATCACCGTCTCGGGGATGTAGGCGACGTAGCGCTTGGTCTCCAGCGGATGCTGCGTCACGTCGAGCCCCTCGATGAGGGCGCGCCCTCCCGACGGTTCGACGAAGTTGAGGAAGAGATTGATCGTCGTCGACTTGCCGGCCCCGTTGGCGCCGAGCAGGCAGAAGACCTCGCCCGGTGCGATGGCGAGGTCGAGCGGGTGCAGCGCCGTGAAGGTGCCGAACCGGCGGGTGAGCCCCTGGGCTTCGAGCACGGCGCCGGTCCGTTGGCCTGCCGCATCGGCGGCGTGGGAACCAGGCGTGGGGGCAACGGTGGCGGTCATGCGGGGCTCCGGAAGCAGGGAGCCGCGAAGGTAGGATACCCTCCAACGACGAGCAGCATCCATCCAGCGAGTGGCCGGTGCGGCCCGGTGAACGGCCGTAGGGCGCCACCGGTGGTCGCCGGCGCCCGGTGAGGGCCTGCTACAGCCGGAGCAGCTCGTCGCGCAGCACCCGCGCCCGCAGGCGGCTCACGGGGAGCTGCAGGTTGTTCCGCAGGTTCACGACGTACGTGCCGCCCGGCATCGGCGAGATGCGCTGGATGAGGTCGACGTTGGCCAGCGTGCCGCGCGACAGGCGCACGAACTTGGCCGGATCGAGGCGCGCCTCGAGGTTCTTGAGGCGATACGTGATGGTGAACCGCTCGCCGGCGATCATCGTCAGGTGCAGCAGCTCGCCGTCGGCGACGATGGCCGCGATCTGCTCCACCGGGAGGATGATGATGTCGTCCTTCTTGCGCACCGGGATGCGACGGAGGAAGCGGGGGGCCCCGCTGAGGTCGACCTCCTCGGCGACCGCCTTGAGGCGCGACGCCTCGGCGGGGCGGAAGTCGGCCTGCTCGAGGCGCTCGAGGGCGCGATTGATCGTCAGGCGCAACCGGACGGGGTCGACCGGCTTCAGGAGGTAGTCGATCGCCGCCAGCTCGAAGGCCTGGACCGCATACTCGTCGAAGGCCGTGACGAAGGCGACGAGGGGGAGCACGTCCTTGCGCAGCAGGCGCACGACGCCGAGTCCGTCGAGCTCCGGCATCTGGAGGTCGAGGAGGGCGAGGTCGGGGCGCAGGTCCTGGATGAGCTCGACCGCCTCCGTCCCCGTCGTCGCCTCGCCCACGATCTCCACGTCGCCGTGCGAGGCGAGGAGGTTGGAGAGAAAGGCGCGCGCCGGGCGCTCGTCGTCGGCAATGACGACGCGCAAGCGGCTGTCGAGGTGAAGGGGACGCGGCGATTGTCGAGCGTTCATGTCTGGGGCGGTGGGTTCAGCTGGCGTGGCGCGCGGCGGGGGCGGCCGAGGCGTCGGCCAACGCCTCCGGCTCCAGCGCCGACGCATCGACGGGAATGGTGATGACGACGGTCGTGCCGCGATCGGGGGCGCCGCTGATGGCCAGCGAGGCCCGGGGGCCGAAGATGCGGTCGAGCCGGCGCTCCAGGTTGGCCAGGCCCACGCCGGTCCCCGTGGGGGCGTGACGCCGTTCCTCGCGCCAGCCGGCCCCCGTGTCGGCAACCGTCAGCTGCAGCATGGCCGCCCCGTCGTCCTGCGGTGCGCTGCACCGCGCCGAGACGGAGACCTCGCCGCCGCGCTTGAGCGGCGAGACTCCGTGCTTCACCGCGTTCTCCACCACGGGCTGGAGCAGCAACGGGGGCACCAGCAGCTCGCGCAGCGCCGCAGGGACGTCGACGCGCACGGTGAGTCGTTCGAGGAAGCGCTCGTGCTCGATGGCGAGGTAGTCGGCCACGATGTCCAGCTCCTCCCCCAGCGGGACCGACTCGCGCGTGGGACCGCGCAACACGGCGCGCAGGAGCGCGGTGAGGCGGTAGAGCACGCCTAACGCCCGGTCGGGGGCGGCCTGCATGAGGTAGCCGAGCGTGGTGAGCGCGTTGAACAGGAAGTGCGGGTTGAGCTGCGCCCGCAGCGCCATGAGCTCGGACTCGGCCGCCAGCTGCAGGATCTCGCGTTCGCGCAGGTCGCGGGCAAAGCGCTCGCGCGCCACCCGCAGCACGTCGATGCGACGCCCCAGGACCCCGGCGACCGACTCGAGCAGCCCGATCTCGTCGGACAGGAGACGGCGGCTTCCGGGAAGCGGGGCGATGTCGATCGCGACGAAGGGGCGCTCGGCCGTGGGGACGAGCACCTGCGCCCGGTCACGCTCCTGCGAGGGGATGACCACCCGCGCATGCGCCGGCGAGTTGGCGTCGGTCACGTAGCGCCACTGCACCCCCTCCCGGCGCGTCCCGAGGGCGCGGGCCAGGGCGGCGCACGTCTGCTCGGCGGCGTCCTCCTCCCCCTGCGCGCGCGACGTGGCCACGGCAACGTCTCCGCGCACCGAGGCGTAGTCGCCGCGGTCGAGGATCACCCGGTCGACCAGATGCGATGCCATCCGGTAGATGGCCGGATAGGCCAGGGCCGTGGCGACCCACAGCGCGATGAGCGCCGCGGTGGCCAGCAACGACGCATCCCCCTGCTGCTGCGTGGCACGCAGGAGGGGAACGGCCGCCGTCAGATGCAAGAAGACCGCAACCACCACCAGCACCGTCACCGAGATCGCCCGCCGGAGGAAGAGATCGGCGAAGGCAAAGCGATAGTCCTGATAGAGGATCACCAGGACCAGGAGGATCGAGGCGTGGTGCCCGAACAGCGCCGTCCACCAGGAGTCGGCCTGCGTGGCATCGTGCCCCAGGTGCAGGGTCGTCGCCGCAAACGCCGCCAGCGCCACGATCGTCACCGTGCGACGGCGCGCCGCGGCGCGCCCCATCCCGATCGCGACCAGCGTGACCAGGAGGAGATAGCCCACCGTGAGCAGCAGGAGCGCTGTCGGCGACGGGAGCGACGGGGTGCTCCCCCCTCGAACAAAGAGGAAGGCGGCGGCACCGCTCAGCGCATAGGCAAGCACGACCGGTCCCCGGCGCCAACCCCTCGCCCCCGCGGGGACCGACGAGTGCACGACCACGGCGGGGAGGAAGCCGAGCGCCGAGAAGGCGATGGCGACGAGCCAGCGGGCCGGCTCCCCCATGCCGAAGTCGCGTACCCCGTAGATGACGATCGCCCCACAGTTCCAGACGAGGCCCAGCAGCGCCGCGATGGGGGAGAGCGACGGGACCGACTCGGGCTCCCCCGCCAGCCGTCGCCGATCGCGCGACGTCATCACCGCCAGCATCGCGTAGAGCACGATGCCGGTGGCGAAGCCGGTGAGGTGGATCAGCGAGACGATTTCGGGCATGCCACGCGAGCGTGAGGGGACTTCGCGGGTGGGAGTATCCCACCGCGGACCCACGGATGGGAACCTGCGACCAACGAACGGTCGTCCGGACTCCATGAATGGTCGTCGAGTCCCGGCCGTCGGGACACCCCCTCGTGGCCCGACGCCGTCCCGCGCCTACCCTCGGGCCCGCGGCGCCGCCTCTGCGGTCACCTTCCGCCGAGGTGGACCCACTTCACCAGCAGCTCGCGCCCCGGGGCGTTGAAGCGTGCCTCGTTGGGGCCCGCGGCGCGGGCATCGTTCAGGATGACGTAGAGGAACGACAGGGGGCGGTACTCCCATGACAGGCGCGCATTGAGCGACTGGCGCCCCCGGGCCGAGTTGTACTGCCAGGTTCCCGACAGCTGCAAGCGCGGGTTCACGGCCCCGCGCAGCACGCCACGCATCACGTGTGTCGTGATCGGCTCGCCCTGGCCGCGAAAGCGGTTGTAGTTGTGGGACAGCTGCACGCCCAGCCGCGGGTCGGCGACGACGTTGGCGGTGGTGGTGACCTCGTCCAGCAGGCGATCGTAGAAGCGCCCGGTGTAGGCACGCACGTCAGCACTGACGCGTCGGCTCTGGTCGCTCCCGACGTACACGTTCGGCCGCCAGAACTGGTACTCCCCTGCGGGAATGGTCACCCCCGGGACCGGGGAGAATGGTGCCGGAAGGCGTTGCGTGACGAAGTACACGTCGGGATAGAAGAGCGCGCCATTCTCCAGGAGGAAATCCACGTACAGTTCGGTCGAGCTCTCCTGCAACCGCCGCAGGTCGGGATCGGTATACAGCTCGCTCGCGGCGAACCAGTAGAACGTGCGCAACCAGCGCGGACGCCATGCCGGACGCCAGTCGTAGCCCAGCATGGGACGGTGCATGAAGACGTCGGTGCGCGACACGAACCCCGTCCGGGGGGCGTAGTTGCGGCTGACGAGCACTTCGGCGAGTCGCGCCGTCCACGTGGACGACCGATAGTCGAGCGAACCAGACGCCGAAACGCCAGGGTCGCCCCCACCCCCGGGGGCGTTGACCGAGAGCGTGGATGTGGTCGTGAGCCGATCGTTGAAGCGCCAGAAGGCGTCGACCGCGCCGACCACGTCGTGCGTCGTCCCCCCGGAATCGGCGCGGTCCGTGCGCGTGGCCAGCAGCGCCCCGACCCGCCCCCGCGACGCGACGGGACGCGAAACGCGTAGCGCACCAAAGGTGCTCCCCTCGAGCCCCGCCGACGCCCCCTGGTGCAGGACCAGCCCTCCCATCGTCACCCCCGCACCCTGCCGCACGAACCGAAGGCCACCGCGCACAGGCACGGGCGTTCCATCGTCGGCCAGTCCGATGCGGCGCGAGAAGAACGGCCGCACCTGCAATGCCCCTGACGTCCCGGCCTCGAAGAGCGATGCCGCCTCGAGGAAGAACTGGCGGCGTTCGGGAAAGAAGACCGAGAAGCGCGTCAGGTTCACGACTTCGTTGTCCACGTCGGCCTGCGCGAAGTCGGTGTTGATCGTCGCCTCCAGGAGCGACGTGGGGGTGGGTGACCAGAGCAGCTCCCCGCCGGCCTGCAGGTCGCGCCCGTCAGGCGCAACCGAACCCGGCGTGGCGCGCCGGTCGGTCCCCACCACGAACGGGCGCACGCGTACCCCGCCTCGCGACACGGGTGGCGAGATCCCCACCAGCTGCCCCCGTATTCGAGCCGCGAGGCGTCGAGCGCGCGCGGCCAGTCGCCCCACGCGCTCAGCTCGTTCGTCCGGCGCGCGCCGGTAGAAGTTGAGGCGGAAGTTCCCGGGGGGATCGGGATACCGCAGCATCGTCCAGGGGATGGCCAGCTCGGCCGTCCACCCCGTCGCCGTGCGCTCCGCCCGCGCCTGCCATGGCCCATCCCACGCCTCGTTGCGCGTCGCGGCATCGCCATCGAAGACCTGGAAGTCCTGCATCGCCCCCCAGGGCGTCACTTCCATCCCCACCGCCGTGCGCCCATCCCCGAACGGATCGATCACGACCCCGACGAAGTCATTGTTGCGGCTGTCGAAGTCGCGGCGCAGGTCACGCACACGGATCCCCGCCGCGCCTAACGAATCGTGGCAGGTGAAGGCGACATACAGGAATCGCGCGTCGGCCACGACGCGCACCTCAGTGCGTGCGAGGAAGGCGCCCTGTTGCGGTTCCACCTGCCGAAAGCCGCGGATCGCCGGCGCCTCGGTCCACGCGCGTTCGTCCAGTCGGCCATCGACGACGAGCGGGATAGACGTCGTCGACGCGCTCCAGGTTCGCGCGCGCGCGGACCCGGCATCGTCCCCCTGCGCGAGCAGCGAGGCTGCCGCGCCGGCGAGCAGCGCCGCTGCCGCGCCGGAGAGGCGCGCGAGTCGGGCCGCCACTCGTGGCGGATACGATCGCTCACGCATGATCGAGAGGCAGCGGACCGTCGGGCCATCGACTCGATCGCGCTCCGGCAGCAAGGCGGGCATTTCGTCACAGAGAGGGGAAGAACGCAGCCTCGCTCGGCACGGCACGCGGCGAGGGTCGCATCGCACGCCGCAGGCGCGCACTTGGCGCCGGACGGTGCCGTCCCCTGCCTCGCCGAGCCATCGGTTCCCTGTGAGTGGTCGGAGTGGCCGCACGAACGGTTCGTCCCCGTGTCCGACTCACGTCCGGTCGCTGATACGCTCGTCGGGCGTCGGGACCGTTCATGGGGTGATTTCGACCACTCATTCGGCTTCTGTCGCCAGACGAACCGGGAAATGGCACTCTGCGGCGCGACGACGCGTCGCTGTTCGCTTCTCTTCCCCGTTCCACACTTGCCTCCCGCGCGCACCTCCATCCGGCGACGCCCTTCCGCTCACGTCGCGATCGTCTCGCTGGTCGCCATCGCCGCGCTCGTCGCCAGCCCGGCGCACCTGCTGGCGCAGCGCCCGGTGACGGGAATCGTGGTCGATTCGGCAACGGGGCTTCCCGTGGTCGCCGCTCGTGTACAGGTCGCCGAACTGCACCGCCTCACGCACACACACGTGGACGGACGCTTTGCCTTTCCGGACCTGCCGATCGGGCGCGTCACGCTGGAAGTGTCGCGCCTGGGGTACCGCGTCGAGCGCCGCGTCATCGACCCCGCGCGCGACACGACAATGCGCATCGTGCTCGCCCCGGCCGCCATTCAGCTCGAGACACGTGTGGTGACCGGCGCGCTCACCGAGCGCCCGGGGGAAGAGGTCCTGAGCCCTACCACATCGCTTTCGGGGGCGGCGCTCGACCGCTCGCTGGGCACGACGGTCGCAGCCTCACTGGCGAATGTCCCCGGCGTCGCTGTCTCCTCGCTCTCCCCGTCCACGGCGCGGCCAGTGATCCGAGGGCTCGGTGGTGACCGCATCGTCATCCTCGAGGACGGCCAGCGCCCGGGCGACCTCTCGGCCATGTCAGGCGACCACGCCACCACCATCGAACCGCTCACCGCCGAGCGCATCGAGGTCGTGCGCGGTCCCATGTCGCTGCTGTACGGGGCGTCCGCGTTAGGCGGCGTGGTGAACGTGATCCGCGAGGAGGTCCCGACGTCGCGCGTGGACGGGATGCACGCCAGCCTGTCGGCACAGGGATCGTCGGTCAATCGTGACGGCTCGGTGGGCGGTGCCGTCTCAGGTGGCGGGGCGCTCGCGTTGCGCATCGACGGTTCCGCGCGCGGGAGCGGCAATACGCGCACCCCGCTGGGGCCCCTCGTGAATACGGGCGTTGCCGAATACACCCTGGCCGCGGGGCTGTCGCGCGTAAGCGAACGCGGGCACGTCGGCGGATCGTATCGCTTCTATGCCAACGACTACGGCATTCCGGGAGGGTTCATCGGCGGGCACGCCACGGGCGTGGACATCGTGATGCGCCGGCACGCCGGGCGCCTCGACGCCGACCTGCACGTCGCCCGCAAGGCGCTGGAGAACCTGCGCGTCACCGCCACCCTGTCCGACTACGGCCACTCGGAACTCGAGCCAAGCGGTGCGCTGGGCACGCGATTCGACCAGCTGCAATTCACGACCGAAGTCGTCGCCCGCCATCGCCCCATCGGAGCCGTCGGCAACGGGGCGGTGGGGCTGCGCGTGCAGGGGCGTGACATCCAGACCGGGGGCACGCTGTCGACCCCGTCCACGCGCACGTACGGCGCGGCACTCTTCGCGGTCGAGGAGATGACGCGGGGGGCCCTCACGTTGCAGCTCGGCGGGCGCTACGAGTTTGCGCGCTACGAGCCGCGCAAGCGCACCTTCATCGACGTGGGCGGTGCGCGCATCCCGACGCGCGACCGACAGTTCGGGGCGCTCGCCGGCTCGGTCGGCGCGCTCTGGCGCGTGGCCGACGGCGTACGGCTGGGGACGAGTGTGAGTCGGGCCTTTCGCAGCCCCGAGTTTGACGAACTGTACTCCAACGGCCCGCACCTGGCCGCCAACTCGTACGACGTCGGGGATCCCTCGTTGCGCGCCGAGACGGGACTCGGCGTCGATGCCTTCGTGCGAGTGAACCGGCATCGCACGTCCGCCGAATTCGCTGTCTTCCGCAGCCTGCTCGACAACTACGTATTCCCCTCCAGCCGTGGGCGCATCGAGCTCGGGGCCCAGGGTGGACGACCGCGCTTCCAGTTCACCAACGAGAACGCAGTCTTCGCCGGGGCCGAGGGACGCGTGGAGTGGAGCGCCACGCCGGCACTCGTGTTCGACGTGACCGCCTCGTACGTACAGGCGCATTTCACGAGCGCGCGCGACTCCATCCCCGTCATCACCCCCGACACGAGCTACTTCATCGGCTCGTCCGACAAGCCGCCGTTCGTTCCGCCACTCAATGGCTCGGCGGGTGTTCGCTATGACCGCACGCGCTGGTTTGTCTCCGGGCAACTCAGGGGATCGACACAGCAGGAGCGCCTGGGTGACTTCGAGGATCCCACGGCGGGTTACGTCGTCCCGTCGTTCGGCGCCGGCCTGCGCTTCGTGCACAACTCGCAGTTGCACGCCATCACGCTCCGGTTCGACAACGCCTTCAATCGCGAGTATCGCGACCACCTCTCGCGCATCAAGGCGGTGCGTCCCGAAGCGGGGCGCAACCTGTCGGTGCTCTACCGTCTCACGATCTAGCGCCTGCCCCGCCGTCAGGGCCGATCTTCCTCGCCGTCCTCACCTCACAGGAGAATTCCTCATGCTGTCCACGCTCGTCGCTCGCCGCTTTGTGACCCCGCTCATTCTCGCCGCCACGCTTGTCGTCGGCGCCTGCTCCGACGATCCCACCGAGCCCGAGGACGAGCCGGAGGTGCAGACGCTGACGCTCACCGTTGGGAGCAGCACCATCACGATCGACAAAACCACGGGAGCGGCGTCCGGGAACCTCGTGGTGCCGGCGGGCACATCGACGGTGGCGGCGCAGTGGAAGCGCGCCGACGGAAGTCTGGAGACCCTCATCACTTCGGCCGAGTTCGACCTGAAGATCACCCCGGCAACGCCGGCCAACCTCACGTGGACGCCTAACGGCGCGTTCGCAGGCACGCTGGTCACCACCGGGCTGGCCTCCAACGCGACCACCAACGCGTCGGTCGCCCTGTTCCACAAGGAGGAGCAGCACGAGGACTTCGGGCCGTACAACTTCACAGTGCGGGTGCAGTAGGACGTTGGTCCATGGGGGATGCGAGATCACCCGGTAGCGGCCGGGCTGCGCCGTCCGCTACCGCACCCCATCCCCCTGCATCCGCGCCACCACCGCCTTCCCGACCGTCGCGCCCAGCGTCTCCCCCGCCTCGATGTCGAACCGATAGTGCACGCCCGACCACACGCGCGAGTTGGACGCCTCCAGCGCCAGGTCGTCCCACTCCCGTGACTTCTCCGGAAAGAGGGCGTTCATCACCTGCGCGGCCGCGTTGGAGATGGTCGAGTGCCCGGAGGGGTACGACGGGAACGGCGGTGTCGAGAAGATCGTGTTCAGGCTCGGGTCGACCGTGATGGGGCGGGCGAGCCAGTAGTGGAACTTGGCGTCCCAGCAGGCGACGAAGGCGTCGTACATCGCGATGCTCACCCACACGCGCGCGCGTGCCGCGCGCGGGAGGCTCCAGCGGCGACGCGCCAGCTCTTCCTCCACGAACAGGTCCCAGCGCGCGGTCGGCGCCTCGGTGGCCCAGAAGCGGGCACGGTCCATCTGTACCACCGTGCGCCCGCCAGCTGCGAGCATGCGCAGTTCGTTCATGGACGCCAGCCAGGCCGCGCTCCCCGGCACCGGAAACGGCGGCGGACGAAAAGCACTCCCCGACGGAATCACCCACGTCTGCCAGGTCCCGGCGAGTGCGTCGAAGGGAACCTTCACGCGGCGCGCTGGGGTCGGCTGCCATACATAGGCGCCGGTCGGCATCACGCCGTCCCACACCTTGTCGGCACCGTCGGTCGCCGCACGCTGCAGCACGCGGCGCGCCACCGCCTCGCCTAACGCGTATCCGGCCTCCACGTCGCTGCGATACGCCGCCCCCGACGCCAGGCGTGCCTCGCCGGCCTCGCGCATCAAGGCCCGCAGGCGCGCGGTGTCACCGGGAAGCGCGTTCGCCGCCAGGATCGCTCGTGCCGCCGCCGCCACCGCCGCGTGCTCACTCGGATAGCTGGGCACGGCGCCGTCCGACACGCGCAACCGCACGCGGTCACTGGCCTCGGCCGGCGAGCGCCGACGGTACGCCCACTTGGCGTCCCACGTCGCGAGCACCGCGTCGTACGTCGCGGCATGCAGCAGCGCCATCAGCCGCGCCGAGCGCGCCGGGGTGGCGACGCGCACGTCGGGGAGGATGGTCCAGTAGACGCCCAAGAGGTCGACCGCGGTGCGGGTCCACAGGCTCGTCGGGTCACCCTCATGCAGGCGAAGGACCGAATCGCTCACCGCCGTCGCGCTGCGTTGCAGCGCGACGATCTCATCGAGTTCCCGAGCCGCCTGCGTCGAGCCCTCGGCAGGCGGCGCGGGAGGCCGGAGTGCGCCGGCGCTCGGGAGGACGAGGGTCGGCCAGTTGGCGGCCTCCGCCTCCACAGGTGGCGCCAGCGTGACGTGCGGTTCCGCACAACCGAGCACCGTCAGGAGCAATGTGGCGATCGTCGCCGGCACCGCGCACCGGACGCGCGGCGCATGCCGCGGCGTTCCGGTGACCCCAGCGCGTCGCCGTTTCATCGACGCACCGCGTCGCCGTGCGGGACGCCCTCGGGTCGGAAGGTGATCGTCCGCGGCGTGCCGGGGGCCGTATCACCAAAGTCGTCGCGGTACGGCCGGATCGCGAAGGGGCGCTCGCTCCCGATCGGCTCGCCCTGGTCGGCGATGGGTTCGACCGTGATCACGTGGGTCCAGCGCGAGCCGCCCGTGGCGTCCTTCTCGCGCAGGTCGAGCGGGAGGCGCAGGACGGAAGGGAACGGGAAGCCTAACGGGTTGGAGAACCAGTCGTCGCCGGGAAACTCCTCCTCCCCCGCCGTCTGGAAGTCCTCGACCCCGGAGAAGGGGCCCCACCCGGTGTCGTCGCGTGTCGTGATCGCCCCCGACGCGTCAGGGAGGAACTTGCCATACGAAAGCCAGATGGCGTCGGGCTTTCCATGGTCGCGCACCATCCACCCTTCGTAGGTCCATCCCGGCGTGAGCGGCGACAGGCGCACCCACTGGTCGTTCTGCGGCGTCTGCCGGGGGGCCATGTTGAACAGCCACACGCCGCATTCTTCAAACGACGGATAGCCGTTCATGAAGTTGTCGCTGGGGCTGAACATGGTGAACTGCCCCGGGACCTGCTTGAGCGGGAGGTTGCCCAGCGTCAGCGCGTTCTCCACCGACAGCGTCGCGCGCCCCCCCTTCCACTCGCCCTTCATCAGGCGATGTGCGGAGGGCGATCCCGCCGGGTCCTTGAGCGTCTGCACGGTCACCACGATCGACGCCGGTTCGTTCGTCGGCAGGGCGACGTCGAGCGTCCCGCTCGTCCCGCTCACGGCGAGCGTGCCGAGGGGGGTGGCGCCGCCGGCCGCGTCGAGGCTCCACGCCTCATAGCGCCCTGTGACACCGGATCGAGCGCGACCAGCCCGGTCACCGTCAGTTGCAATCCGGCTTGGGCCGAAGGACCGGTGCTCTCCGGCGAATCCCCACCGCCGCACGCCGTGAGCCCCGCGAGCATCGCCAGCACCGCCTGCCTCGCGAGCGCCGCCCCTCGACGCATCATTCGCCCCCCGACCCGCGATACTGGTCCGCCCCTCCACCTCCACCGGGGTCGGCGGGGGGCGTCGACCCCGCCCGGAATCCCTTGGTCACGATGAAGGTGACCACGACCGCGAGGGCGCTTCCCACCACCCATGCGGTGCGCTTCTTCGAGAGCGTGCGCACTCGCACGTCCGTCACGTCACGCGTCCCCAGCGTCACCCGCACCCCGCTCACCGGGAGCTCCTGCCCGCGGATGGGGGTGACCGAGGCGACGTCGAGCACGTAGCGGTCGCCCTCCATGCCCTTGAGCACCCCCGTCACGCGCAGGATGCCCGGGCCTAACGCGGCGGTGTGCGCGATGCGCCCCTCATCGGTGAGGTCGAGGGCAATCGCCACACCGGGCGCGGGCGCCGTCGCGGGCGGGACGTACGTGTAGCATGCCGTGAGCAGGTGCAACGCGGCCAGCAGTGCCCCCCCCGCGCGGAGCGAACGCGACCGGGGACGGCGCCCTGTGGCCGCGCCGTCCCGGTGGTCATGCTTGCCAGGCTCCTGGTCCATCACCGTCACATCAATGTCTGGCATGCACGTCACGATCGGGCCGGGCGGCCACGCGCCGATCGTCCGGCGCGTGGCCCTCCCTGTGCGCGATCAGGTGCCGCGCAGGTTGGGGTTGGACTGCGTCTCGTTGAGCGAGATCGGGATGCACTTGTCGCGCGTGTCGATGTAGCTGTTCTTGGCCGGCCCCGTCTCGGCGTTCCACCGGCGCCGGTCCCACCGGCGGCGCCCCTCGAGCCCCAACGTCGCGCCACGCTCCTTCTGCAGCACCGGCCACGCCTGGGCCGCCGTCGTGATCCCGGTGAGCGCCGGGAGCGGCGCCGACGTGGTGTTATGGAACGCGCGCACCTGGTTGATGAGCGTCACCGCCCCGGCCACGTCGTTGTTGCGCAACGCCGCTTCGGCACGCAGCAGCAGCATCTCGGTCCCCTTCACGATCGGGATGTCGGCGGCCAGTGTGGCGTACTTGCGCTGGCGGAAGAAGGTCGTGCGCCCATCCTGACCCACCGCCAGCGCGCCGCTGGTCGTACGCACCGTGTCCCACGGCACACGCGGGTCACGCACCGTGGCCCACTGCGTGTTGAAGACGGTGAACTCCGAGCGCGTGATCGTCTCGAACGCCAGATCGTTGTTCTCGGCCGTGGTATTGGTCGGAGAACGGCGCCACGAAGACGTAGGCCGTGGGGACGACCGAGGCATCGGTCACCGCCGCCGTCCAGTTGTTCTGCCAGGCGCGCACCGAGGCGCGACCGCCCGAGGCTACGCGCAGGAGCGAGTCCTTGATGGCGCCGGTGAGCGTGTTCGCGATGCGAATGGCCTCGGTGAACTGCGCCTCGGCCCGCTGGAAGTGCACCTTGTGGTCGCCCGACGGGCCGCCGTCGATGACCGAGTTGCACGTCAGTTCGCCTAACAAGCGATTGGAGAGCCCGGCATAGATGTTGGCGCGCGCGGCGAGCGGCGACGTGTCGTAGGCGGTGCCGAGCACCTCCTTCATGCGCACGATCCCCTGCTCCGCTACCCAGCGCGAGCGGTGCATCCCGCCCCAGTGCCCGTTGATGTCCTCGGGGCGGATGATGCCGCGGTTCCAGAGCCCCTCGCCCGGGCCGTAGCTCCCGGAGTGGTACAGGTCGTCGGACATGATCGCCGCCCCCTGCGCGACGACGTCATACGCGCGCGAGAGGTCGAACGCCATCCCGGTCACGAGCCCGGTCATGGCCGTCGGGACATTCAGGTTGTCGTCGGCGATGGGGCCGGGGTTGGAGACGTCGAAGAAGTTGCAGCCGGCGGTGGTCGCCAGGGTGGTGATTGCGACGGTCGCCGAGGCGCGTCGCACGATTCGATTCCACTGCATCGTGTGTGATCCTCGGTTGAGGTTACCAGTTGGTCCGGAAGGAAACAGAGAACGAGCGCAGCTGCGGCAGCGTGTAGTACTCGCGCCGCCCCACCTGGCTGTCGGCCTGGTCCGACGACTCGGGGTCGAGGCCGTTGTAGTCGGTGCTCAGGAAGAGGTTGCGCCCGGCGAGGCTGAGCGTGCCGCCGCGCGACCCGGGAATCCACTTGGCCGGCACGCGATACGACAGCGTCACGTAGCGCAGGCGGAAAAAGTCGATCTTCTCGATCCAGGCGTCGGCCAGGTTCTGCGTCGTGTTGTAGCCGCAGCGCGTGCGGTCGAGGCGTTGATGCCGTTCAAGGCGCTGGCATCGCCCTTGGCCGCGGCGATGATGGCGCGCTGGTTGGCGTAGCACGGACGCCAGTTGCCACGAATGGCGTTCTGGTAACCGACGTAGTTGATGTTGTAGCCCCCTTCTGGAACTCACCCAACCCGTCGATGGTGAGCTTGTCGAACAGGGTGAGCGTGGTGCCGAAGCCCATGATGTTGGTGGGCCAGGTGGGGCCGATGTACATGTTGGTGTCGGAGCGCACCGGCGCCTCGAACTTGTCCGCGTTGAGGATCTTGCGGGCGAAGAGCGAGGTGACCGGGTAGCCCACGCGCACCTCGGTGAAGCTCCCGCCCACCGCGATGAGCGGCTCGTCGCCGAGGTCGGTGGCTTCGCTCTTGAGGTGCGTGAAGTTCACGCGCCCACGCCAGTCGAAGTTGGAGCGCCGCACGAGCCCGGCGTCGAACTTGACCTCGAGCCCGGAGTTCTGGACCTCGCCGATGTTCTCGAGCTGCCGGTTGAGGAAGCCCTGGCTGGGAGGATACCGCACCTGGATGAGCGCGTCGGACGTGGTGGTGTTGAAGTACGTCATGTCGACCGAGAAGCGACCGGCGAAGGCGCTGGCCTCGAGCCCGACTTCGGCTTCGCGCGTACGCTCGGGGCCCAGGTTCGGGTTGCCCAACTGGTTAGGCGAAAAGCCCGGCTTGGCTTCGTCGCCCGCGATCGGATCCCAGGTGCGCACGGCGTCGAAGGCTCCCGGCGCCTTGCCCGACTCGCCGATGGCGGTGCGCAGCTTGAACGTCTCGATCGTGTTCTTCGGCCACCACTCATGGTCGGAGAGGGCGTACGCAAAGCCGACCTTGGGATACCACTGCAGACCGAAGTCCTTGCCGAAGGCGCTGTTGCCGTCGACGCGCATGCCTAACGTGAGGAAGGCGCGGTCGTTCCAGCCGATCTGCTCCTGGAAAAAGAGCCCCGCGTTCACCACGCGGCGGCGCGTATCGGTGCCGACCGTGCGGCGCGCGGCGCTCGTGATGACCGGGTCACCCGGGCCGGAGAACTCGTCGGCCGTCACCGCGGTGCTGCTCAGGTTGTCCTGGAAGAGCTGCCCGCCCACCGACGTCGAGGTGGTGATGCTGCCACGGAAGTCCTTCTTGTAGGTCGAGGCGTAGTCGACCGAGAGGAACTGCCGCACCCAGTTGGCCTGCGTGAGCTGCCCCACCGCGTTGCGCAGGTGGCCGAACGGGATGACGGAACGATTCTCGACGTTGTTGTAGTCGAAGCCGACCGAGAGGCGATTGGTCCACGCCTCGATCGGCGAGTAGTTCATCGTGAAGCCGGAGATGTAGTGATCCGTCTTCGTCTTGGTGCCGATGGTGAGCGCCGCATCGTTGTTCATGCAGATGACCCCCGTCTGCACGCACCCGGCGCCGCGGTAGTTGCCCGCCGTGCCACGCGCCACGTTCAGCAGGAAGCCGTTGGCCAGGTTGCCGTCGGCAATCCAGTCCTGGTCGCCCCGCTGGTACGACGAGTTGAGCGACAGCTCGAGCTTCTGGAACGGGCGGAAGGCGAAGTTGCCGCGGAAGCCACCCGTGGTGTACTCGTTGGACTCGAGCGCCCCCTCTTCATTGGAGAGGTTGCCGGCCAGGAAGTACTGCGCGATGTCGCTGCCACCCGCCACCGACATCGCCGCCTTCTGCACCGCCCCGGTGCGAATCCACTTGCCGCGCGACGGGCAGGTGGCGTCCTCGAACTTCACGTCCTGCCCGAACGTCGCGCTCGTCGGCACGATGTCGATTCCGAACAACTCGGGCCCCTGACAATCCTTGAGGTAGACGGCCGTGGGGTCGCCATCGACCTTGAGGTAGTCCAGGTCGTTGGTCCCGCCGGTGAGGTCGAGCGACCACTGCGGCTTCCCGGCACGCCCGCGCTTGGTGAAGATCTGGATCACGCCGCCCGACGCCTCGGTGCCGTACAACGTCGTTGCCGCCGCCCCCTTCACGACTTCCACTCGCTCGATGTCTTCCGAGCGAATGTCGTTGAACGGGTTGATGGTCTGGCGCGCGTTGGTCACCGTCGGCGAGACGCCGCTGAAGATACGGACGCCGTCGACGTAGATGATGGGATTGTTGTCCTGCGAGATGGAGTTGTTGCCGCGCAGGCGGATCTGGCCGCCGGCACCAGGCTGTCCGGAGTTAGCCAGCACGGTCACCCCCGGCGTCTGCGCCGAGAGGAGTTGCTGCGCGTTGGCAACAGGGGCGTTCTGGATCTGCTCGGCGGAGATCGTCGCCATGGAGTTGGTGATCTCCTTGCGGCGCACGTCACCCGTCGCCGTGACCACCACCTGCTCCAGCGCCACCGGCGCCTCGCGTATGACGAAGTCGAGCGTCGCCGTCTCGCCGGCGGCGACGTTCACCTGGGCCGACGCGGGGGCGAAGCCGAGGCGCACGACACGAATCGTGCGCGGGCCAGCGGGCACATTGCTGAGCCGGTACTCGCCGTTCTCGTTGGTCTGGGCGCCGATCGCGGTCCCCACCACACCCACCTGGGCCTGGGGGAGCGGGCGATTAGCCCCTTCCACGATGACGCGCCCGCGTACCGAGCCGGTGGCCTGTGCGGCCAGAGGCGAGGCGACGACGAGCGCGAGGCCGGTCGACAACAATGACCGTGCGAGTGATCGAAGCACATCTCTGGACATGTAGCTCCTCCTGGTGCGTCAGGTGGGGGGAGGGAGGGTCGAACAGGAAGTCGGGGATGGCAGCGGTACACAGGATTTCGAAGCAGCGGCAATCATGGCAAGTCGCGTGGGACGTGCCGCGATCCGCCGTCAGGTGCAGGTGCGCCAGCGCGCGGCCACCCGTCGGGCCGCACGCGTTCGCCTCCTACCGCGTGCGGAGCGGCGGCTGCGGCTTCGAGAGGTCGAGATAGGGACGCAGGTTCCACTCGAAGAAGGTCCAGGTGCGGTTCCACGAGTCGATCTGCTCGGGCGAGTCGACGCGCTCCAGCGTCTTGGAGTCGACGCGTCGGCTGAAGGCGTGGCCCACCGAAGCGCCCCAGGGGGCGGGGTCGACGTAGACCTTCGTTTCGGCAAGGTCGGGCTTGAGGGCGCGCAGCTTCCAGACGATCTGCTGGTCCTCGACGTAGTTCACGTCCTCGTCGTTGGTGGCCACATGTACGAGGATGGGGCGCTGCAGCTTCTCGACCGAATACAGCGGCGAGCGCTTGATGTACTCCTCCTGCTTCTCGTGCGGGAGCCCGCGCAGCCCGGGCTGCGTGGAGAAGTCGCGCTGGTAGCGCGGCCCCTTGTAACCCAAACGGAAGACGAGGTTGGTGACCGGGACGATCGCGGCGCCGGCCTTGAGCGGCGTCTCGCCGCGGAACAGGAGGTGCGCGGTGATGAAGCCGCCGTGGCTCCATCCCATCACCCCCACCCGCTCGGCGTCGACGTGCGGTAGCGTCTTGAGATAGTCGTAGGCGCCGTAGACGTCGTCGACTTCCTTGGCCCCGTAGTCGATCGCGCGCTAGTGCGCCCTCGCCGTAGCCAGTGCTTCCGCGATAGTCCGGGGCGATGACGACATAGCCGCGCTCGACCGCCTCCTTCACGAACGGCAGCATCGTCGCCCCCCACGAGGAGTGCACGCCGCCATGCACCCAGATCATCGCGGCGTGCCCCTTGGTGCCGCGCTTGTTGAGCGGCTGGAAGAGGAAGGCCGGGATGTCCATGTCACCCACCGGCGAGCGGTAGGTGATCTTCTTGAAGTCCATCACCCCGCGCTGCGGACCGCGTAGGTACTGTCGATCGCTTCGCGGTTCTTTGATGTCTTCAGCCCAATCGCGCGTCGAGTGATCGGCGGGATCGGCGCTGACGTACAGCGACTCGGCGCGCGTGGTGGGGGCGGGGCGGCGAGTGCCGTTCGTGCGCGCTCCACCCTGCTGCTGCGCGCCGACTTCCGGCGTCAGGACCAGGACGCCCACTGCCAGGGCGAGGACGACTCGTGCACCGGCGGGGGCCAGTCGGGCGAGGGCTCCGGACATGTGAAAGCGCTCCTGCATCCGCGGAGGGGACGGCGAAATACGGTGGGAGGGGAGGTCCCGCAATATTTCGTATGCACTCCGGTGTGCAAGAGGAAGAGCCCGCCCGATTGCCTAGCTGGCCATGATGTAGTGGCAGCCGGCTTCCTGCGCGCGAAGGCAGGCGAAAATGCCGTTCGGTTGGATGATGATTCCGGGGATCATCAGCTCGGTCGCGCGCTTGCGTGCCTCGGCGTTCTCGATCCTGTCCTTCTTCGCGATGCGCGACGCCACGAAGCGGAAGGCCCAGCCGCAGGCGAGGACCGTTCCTCCGCTCGTGAGAAACGTTTCCACCGTGTACTTCTTCGCCCGTTCGTCGCTCCCGGCCGACTCGCCGCTCACGGGATTGGTGAGACGCCACTTCTTCCCTTCATTCGTGCGCAGCTTGTTGTCCTTCCCCACTTCGTAGCGCGCCCAGTACTCGTCCTTCATGATCAGGTCGATGGCCGAGTGGCGGAAGACGACGACGGGAGACATTTCGGCCCGCTCGGTGCCGTAGACCTCCTTGTACATGTCGCACCAGGCGATCGCACGCACGAGGGCGGCGCCGTCGGCGATCTCGGGCGAATCGAAGACGGCGCGGTACTTCCCCTTCACGCGATCGGTCCAGCTCATGTCCCACGTTTCGGTGATCGGCAGCGGGTGCTCGTCTGGTCGATCGTGACGGGGTGCCGGCTCCACGAGGCGCGGTGCGGCGGCGTGCAGGAGGGACGGGGCGCCGGTCACGCCGAGGATCGAGGCGCCGCCGAGCAGGCCGAGGAAACGACGACGAGGAGTGGGCATTGGGAGACGGGAGACGGGAGACGGGAGACGGGAGCGCGCGGCCTGGCCGGGCGCGGTGCGGAGCGCCGATGCGAGGTTAGCGCGAGGACGCGGTGGCGTCGATACCGAGGGGGATGAAGCGTCCCTCGCCGACGATCGAGCGAGAGATGGAGTACAGGGTGATACCGGAGGGGAACTTCATCAATGGACCGCCGCTGGCTCCAACGATCGCCGCTCCCTGATCGAAGCGCGTGGCGATGCCGGGGTAGCGCAGGAGTTCGCGGACGTGCATGTGACCGGCGAGGGCGAGCGGATACGGATGCGGGGCGACGCGCGCGATGACGTCGCGCGCGTTGGAGACGGTGTGGCGGAAGGCGGCCTTCCCGTTGACCGTGATCACGCTGGGAGCGGGCGGGCGTCGTTGAAGCGTTGATCATCTCGACGGCGGTGTGAAGAACGGGATGTGGTTGAAGGTCACCACGAGGTGCCGGACGGGACGACGGCCAGGTCGCGCTCGAGCCACGCCAGCTGCAACGAGTCGACGTGGCCATAGTAGCGCGTGTCGTCGATGTCGACCGTGTTGAGGGCGACGAAGTGGACGCCGCCGGCATTGAACGAGTAGTAGTCGGGGCCGCGATAGTGGCGGTACATCGTGCGGCCGTAGAGCGGGTGATCGGCGGCGACGCCGGAGCGGTCGCGCTCGATGCCGAAGATCTCGTGATTGCCCGGGACGGTGTAGAGCGGAACCTGCACGGGCGCGACCTGCTCCTGAAAGAGGTCGTAGTAACCGCGCGCTTCGACCTCCCCCACCCGAAGCGCATCGCACCAGGTCGCCGGTGATGAGGACGAAGTCGGGGCGCAGCGAGTCGACGAGGGCGCGCAGGCGCGCATGCGCCCACCGACGCCGGGGCGATGGGTGTCGGAGGCGTGGACGAAGGTCAGGCGACCACCACGGGCCGGCGCACGCTGTAGAGCGAAGTCGACCGTCGTCGCGCCATCGACCACCGTTGCCCAGAACGCCCCCGTGTTGCGGTAGCCGTCGGGGACGCTGGCAAAGACGATTCCGGTGCGCAGGGCACTCGTCAGGCGGTAGACGCCGTCGGCGCCGGTGACGACAACCGAGTCCTGGTCCGAGACGGCGACGCCCGGCACCCCCGGCTCGCCGGTGTCGCGGCGCCCGTTGGCGTTGCGGTCGAGGAGACGACGCTGTCGATGGTGCGTTGCGGCTGGCGGATGGTGCTTTTGCCGAGCCGTGTCGCGAGCGCACCTCAGGCGCGACGCGCGTATCACGGGTGCCGTGCAGGGCCGCAGGGTGCGCCGAGATGACGCCACCGCGCCGGGAGGCAGGCGACGGCCATCTGCAGGCGAGGCGGGGACACGCTGGCGGGTGCGTTCCCCGGCGATAGGGGGAACGAAAGAGTACGGTGCCGGAACCGTCGGCGCCACGTGACGCGGACGCTGCACGTCGGCGCTACGTGACGCGGCGCTGCACGCCGTCGATTTCGCCGGGCCTTGCCGAGTCCGCTCGCGTCGGCTTGCCGCGGCCTGACGCCCGCTGCATCGTCGGTGCGCTGGCGAGGTGCAGTCGCCCCTCCGGTGCGGCCGCAACCACGCGGACGGCTCGCGCCATCACTGACCGATGACGAGCGCACGGACCGCGGCGCGC
>JADKAQ010000029.1 GCA_016719105.1 Gemmatimonadota bacterium
GCCGCGTGGCGCGCATCGACCGGACCGCACTCCCCGTCGCCCGGCTCGGCGATCGCCGTGGCGACGCGCACCAATGATCTGCTTCCTCCGACGCGAGGACGTCCTCATCACCGATGACCGCCGGAATGTGCGCCCGGTCGAGCACACGCGGGAGTCGCGCGCCGCGGCATTGGTACGCATGAGGACGGCGATCTTTCCGTAGGCCACGCCGGCGCCGGCGCAGCTGCACGGTCTCGTGCGCGACTTCCTCGAGGATGATGGTGCGCCCTTCTCCTTCGACGCAAAGCCCTTGCTGCCACCGTGAAGCCCGTCGACCCCACCACCACTCCAGCGCCGCGCCCCCATCGGTCGCCATCGTCCCGGGCGCGGTGGGCGTGGTCGCCGCCGACACGCGGGGAAAGTCGATCTCCCCCTCGCTCACCCGAAACGGCGTCGGCTGGCGCGTGAAGAGCGCCTCGACCGCGCGCACGTAGGCGTCGCTGCTGCGGAAGTTCTGGATCAGGGTGAAGCGACGGTCAGATTCGCTAATACCGCCCGGAGATAAGCGCGAATGTCGACTCCGCGAAAGCGATAGATCGACTGCTTGGGATCGCCGATCGGAAAGAGCGGACGGCCAGCGAAGGCGTTGGAGAGATCGGGTACTACGTGCGATCCGTCACGGAACTCGTCGATGAGGGGGCGGCGCCGAAGCGCGAGCGAATGCGCTGGGCGAGCGGCCCCTCGCCTCCTTCTTCCTCGAGGACGCGCTTCACCGTGCGCAGGAGATCGTCGAAGCCTCGCAGGTAAGCGCCATCGCTTTTCCCGCTCGAACGACTCGTGCACCACCGGCGTGAAGTGTGCCCGCTAGCCCTGCTCCCGCGACGCTGAGTCGAAGGCGATGCGCGAGCCTCGTGGCGACGATAGGGAATCTTGAGCTTCTTGACCCACGGCTCGAACGGCTTTCCCTGCTGGGCGACCCGAGGTGGCGTCGGCGGCATCGTTGGGATGGGCTTGCGCGCCCAATCGCGCAGCACGCCCAGACGGCTCAGTGTCGTCCTCGATGAAGGTCGTGCGGAAGGGGATCCGGCTCTCCAGCGCGCTCTCGCCGGTACCCGCTGGCAGAAGCCGTGGATGGTGAAGACAGCGAGGTCATCGAGCGACCGCATCGCCTCGTCGACGATGGCGCTGCCGGCGTCGCCCGTGACGTTCGCGCAGGACAGACAGGTCGTCGTTGCGGCTGGTGCGCGGCGGTGGCGACGCCCTCCACACCCGCTCCGCCTCGCGCAGCGTCTTGCGGATGCGCGTGACCAGCTCCTGCGTCGCCTTCTCGGTGAAGGTGGCGACGAGGATGCGCGCCAGTGACTCCACGCGCCGCTCGAGCAGGAAGGCGCAGGAGGAGACGCGTGATAGCAAAGGCTTCCCAAATCCCCGCGCTCGCCTCGACGAGGCGTGATCCCGGGATCGAAGCGCGACCTCGAGCGCACGGGAGGACGCTGGCGTCTGCTTGGTCATCCCTCGCCCTCCAGCATGGCGTGTCGCCACCCATCGAAGAGCCGCTCGGCCAATCGTTCGAAGTCGTCCCACCGCTCGACCATCGGGTCGATCCCGCGAAAGCAGAGCGCCACGTAGGCGTCCTGCGCATCGCCGCCTGACGAGTAGTCGGCGGGTTGCTCGTGATACGCCTTCGTCGCTTCGTCTCGCGGATCCACTGGTCGCGGCTGTGGCCGCGTCTTCTTCCCCCTTGCCCTTCCCCTTTCCCTGCTCGCCCGGCGGCTGCACGGAGGTCGACGCCCCCACGCGTAGCCCGCCACGGCAAAGAACGGGAGCGGGCGGCGCATCCCATCGCGCGCCGACTCGACCGGGGGCCAGCCGGGGCATAGCGTTAGGCACACCGGCCCGTACCGCAGCGACTTCACCTTGTCCCGCTCGCGCCACGAGGACGGTGGTGTCGGGGAGCGACGTATCCCCCTGCTCGCGCGCCGCCAGCATGGCGGTGCTCGACCCACGCGCGCAGGTAGTGGTCGGCCCCATCGACCCGGCACGCGCACCGCGAATCGCTGCGCACCGCGCACGCCATCGATGCGCGGTGAGCCGCCAGACATCACCTCGAGCGTGATGGGGATCGTCGCCGCCGACTCGTCGTTCGGCAGCTGTGCCAGCACCAGCGCGACGTCGCTCCACAGGTCGACATACCGCCCGCCCCAACTCGCGCAGCGGCAACGGGCCATCGGCGATCAACCGCCGCTCCTCCGCCGCATCGCGTCCCCGCCAGCGCCCCCGCCAGCATGCGCGCGCAGATCCCCCTGCTCCATGTAGTTTTGGCGCAAGGTCTGTTCGTCCGACGCCTCCTCGAGCTCGTGCCCAGGTAGGCACGAAGGGTGCGCGTGCGAAAAACTTCGTGACGGATTGGTCCAGCAGTCAGTCAGGTTCCGGAGTGTGAGCGCGAAGATCCCACACGCCCCGTCGTCCGGCGCCTCGACCTCCCCACCAAGAGCGGCTCCTCTCGTCGCGGCGGTTGCCAAGCGCCCGCGCCGCCCCCGCCTGCTCCCTCGAAGACCAGAAGAGCGCATCCTTCCCCGCCCCGAAGTACGCCGACGGGGCGGCTACAACGGATACCGCCGACCATCACTTTGCGCGCCGCATCCTCAGCACCGTTCTCCGCCCCCCATTTCTCCCACGTCCTCTGCGTTCTCCGCGGTCCCCCCTGCCCCCTCCGCCAGCCGCAAGCGTCGCCCGCCGCCCCACATGATCGAGCAACTCATCGATCACCACCGACGGCGCCCGCGGCAGTTGTCGTTCACCGCCCGGCCGCCATAGGCGAGATCAGCCGCCTCCGCCGCCATCAGCGTATCGAGGAAGAGCTGCCGGTCGTCGCTACGAAAGTCCACGATCCCCGCGCGTCGCTCATGCTCCAGCAGGTCGAACGCCGAACGCCGGTCGCGGCCGCGGAAGACGCCGTCATCCAATCCCACCATCGCCGATCACACGGAACGGCGGCGACCGCATCCGGCGAGCGCCGCGACCGTCCATCCCCTGCGGAAGCCGCTCCCGAACCCTTCGTCGTCAGGCTCCGTCGAGCCAGTCGCGCACCACGGCGAACTTCACCGTCTTGTCGTACCCGCGACCTCCCCAGGCGCCGAGCCGGCGGATCGTCGCCGCCAACGCCCCCCATCTGCTGCTCGTACGTGTCGTCAGGCGCGAGACCCGTTCGATCTGCTGCCGATCAACGTCGCCGTCCAGTCGGCGAGCGCTCGTGGCGCCACTGCGCCCAGCATCTCCGCCAGGTCGTCGACCCATCGCGCAAAACGTCGCCGGGGTCCAGGCTCGCCCAGCATGTCCCCCGCTTCGGGGAGCAACCCGGAGACCTCGTCGTCCACCCCGCCCACACCACCACACGCCCTAACGGCAACCGATCAGGCCCCGCGCGCCAGCTCGCCTCCTCGTAGTCCGGGAAGCCGGGCGCCGAGCGCGCCGCCCCGTCGTATCCCCACCGGACGTTCGCCCGTTCGAGCGCCGACTCGACCCACTCCCGTCGCCCGCCGCCAGCCCCGCCCCCTGCCTGGCGAAGGTGGGGCAGGCAGCGAGCGCGGCACTCCGCTCCAGCCGCCCCCTTCCAGCGACAGCAACCGCGCCAGTGCCTCGGCCGCCGGCTGCGCGCGTGCAACAGACGGTCGGCGATGCGATACGGGAGGCGCAGCGCCCCCTGCCACCGGACGCCGAAGACCGCATCCACCGTCAGCGCCCACTCCGCCGCGTCGGGGACGAGCAGGAGGGAGGTCGTGCGGACGCAGCGTGTCGTCGGCGGCCAGCGCCGCCAGCAACTGGTCGCGCACCACCTCCAGCTGCCCGCATCACCGTGCGCGTCGTGCACGCTTGCCGGCGGAGTCGTCGCTCCACGCCAGCTCCAGCGGGTGGTCCCGGCATCGTCGGTGGCCAGCTCCCGCTGCAGCCGACGCTCCAGCACTCCCGCTCCGTTAGGCACCTCCCCCACGCGCTGCACCGCCGCCCCGCGCCCCTCCAGCTCCGCCACGACTCGCGCGACTGCCCGCCGTAGGCCAGCGCCAGCGGATGCGACGCCGGACCTCGAGCGCCGCCAGGAGCCGTGACCGGGCGGTGCCGCGCGATGGCGAACAGGAGATCGACGAAGGCGGAAGCGTACTCACGCCAAAGACCGTCACCCGCGACGGAGCCCGTGCGGCGCGTCGCCGGGCCACCGCCGGACTCGCCGCGCTGCAACGTCTCGATCAGGCGCTGCAACCGGTTCCCCGTGTGCGGCGCCCCGTCCCCACCTCGGCGCGCAGCCTCCGCCAGAAGCCCCCTACCAGCGCCCGTGTGATGTCCCCGGGTAGTCGTCGCCAGCTTCCACCGATCGAGGATGTCGGCCCGGAACATCTGGTAGTCGTCGAATCGGGCCGCCACCTGCCGCCAGCCCAAAACGCGTCCGGTCGTCGGCCCGCGCGAGGTAAGGTGCGCAACGGGGCGAAGGTCTCGTCGCCCGCGGGGAGCGCGTCGAGCATCGCATCGGTACGCCGGTCAACGCGTCGCGGCGCGGAGAATGGGGTCCTGCTGATCTCGCGGCCGGCGTGCTCCCCAGGATCGACCGCGACAGCTCCCACGAACGTCGCCGGAAAGGGCATCGTCAGCGACCCCGCGCATCAGAACCGGTCCGCAAGCTGCAACGTCAGCCAGCGTCACTCTCCCTGCGGTGCGACGATCACCTCCACTCCTCCGGGGCGGGAGCGGGGCGCGTGCCAAGCCGCCGCCAGGTGCTCCAACGGGGTGAGTCGGGGGCGGTGAGCAGCGACAGCGGCATGGGTGAGGAACTAATCGTCCCCGCGCTGACAGTCGCCACGCAGCTCGAAACGATCCCTGCGTTTCACTCGTCCCTCGGCAGACGCCGCACCCTCCGCGCCCCCTCCTGAAAGGCCGTGGACTTCACTCGGATTTCCCGCTCCTCGCTGGCAGGTCTCGACGGTCCTCCAGCCAGGGATCGGCGGCTCGGGACCTGCCGGCATGAACGGTCGAACTCCCGCGCGGCGGCGGCGCGCCCGCGCCAGGTCCGCAGTGGCGCGCGCGCGGCATTGTGGTCACCCCAGCAGGCGGCGCGTGAAATCGCTGTACCGCAGCGTGACCGGCAGGAGGGGCGCAATCCCCCGTGCGCAGGACGAGGTTCGCGCGCCCGCGTCCGTGCGTCGCAGCTCCACGCGATCTTCCGCTTCACCCCGGTCACGATGCTCGTGAACTGGTGAACGCCGCCCTGGGTGGCCGACACCATCGTCGGGCAGGTCGATCGCCGCGTGCTGGGGCTCTGGGTGTTGCTGCTGACGGGGATCGTCGCCACCGGGGCCAAGGGCCAGGTACTCGGGCCGCCACCGCGCCCCGCGGGCCACCGCCTCCGTACGCGCCGTGCGCCGTCCCACGATGCACGCGGCCATCCTCGCCGCCACGTGGGCCGTCGTCCCGATAGTCCGGTTCCCCAACGTCGACCCGCAGGCGCAACTCGTTCTCGGCACCGTCATCACCGGGGATGATCTACGCGGGCGGCTCGCCCTCGCGCACCGTGCCACGCGCCGCGGTGGCGTACATCGTCCTCCTCTCCGTCAGGGCCTGATCGGGCTCCTCACCTCCGACTCGCCATCGCGCTTTCTCCTCACGGGGCTCCTCGTCGCCTACGCCGTCGTGGTCGTGATGAGCGCCACCGGCACCGCCCGCCTGTTCACCCGATCGCCTCGTCGCCGAGCACGACCTGCAGGAACGCGGGCAGGTCATCGCCTTGCTCCTGGCGGAGTTCGAGGAGAACGGTTCCGACTGGCTCTTCGAGCTCGATCGCGACTACCACATCGTCAAGCACTCGGCGCGCTTCGCCGACGTCTCGCAGGCCAGTGGCTCGCGGCTCCAGGGACTCTCGCTCTTCTCCCTCATCGATGGCGACAGTGGCGATGCGATGCGCGCGCATGGAGTCCGAGCGCCCGTTCGCGACGCCGAAGTGTCGGCGCGCGGGCGCCACGGCCAGCGCTGGTGGTCCATCAGCGCGAGCCCCATCGCCGGCAACGCGGGCCAATCGTCGGGTGGCGCGGCGTGGGCTCCGACACCACCGACGTCAAGCGTGCTCGCGACGAGATCGCGTGGATGGCGCAGACCGACATCCTCACCGGGCTCCGCAACCGCTCGGCTTTCCGTGAGCCTGCCGCCGGGGCGCTCCATCCGAGGCGCGGCGCCGCGGCATCCGATGGCCATCGCCTGTCTCGACCTCGATCACTTCAAGGGGGGTCAACGACACGCTGAGGCCACCCGCGGGCGACCTCCTCCTGCGCGAAGTGGCGAGCGAACTGCTGGCCTTCGAGCGCGATTGTGTCTCGGTGGGGCGACTGGGGGCGACGAGTTCGGCCTCCTCTTCTGCGGGATCGCCGACGCCGATGAGATCCAGACGCTGACGGAGGAGGTCATCCGTCGCGTGGCGCGCAGCTACAGCATCAGGGGGCGCGTGACGATCGGGGCCTCGATCGGCATGGCCTGCGGCCCGGAGGACGGCGACACGGTGGATGAACTCATCCACAACGCCGACCTCGCCCTCTACCGCTCAAGGACGGCGGGCGTGGCACCGTCACGCGTTACAGCGGGTTGATGCTGGCGGAGGCCGAGGAGGCGCGAACGATCAAGGAGGACCTGGCGCTCGCCCTCGTGCGGCAGGAGTTCGTGCTGCACTTCCAGCCCATCGTCGACATCACCACCGGGCACACGGTGGCCTTCGAGGCGCTGGTGCGCTGGCAGCACCACACGCGGGCTGCTGGCCCCGACGCCTTCGTCGCGATCGCCGAGTCGTCGGGGATCATCGCCCCGTTAGGCGACTGGATCCTGCGCGAGGCGTGCCACCACGCGGCGCAGTGGCCGTCGCACCTGCACCTGGCGGTGAACCTCTCGCCGGCGCAGCTGGGGCGCCCGACCCTCATGGCGACCGTCCTCGGAGGCGCTGGCCGCGTCGGGGCTCAGGGCGCACCGGCTGGAGTTCGAGATCACCGAGGCGCTCTTTCTCGCGCGCGACACCAGCACCATCAGGCTCCTCGCCGACATGCGCGCCCTGGGGATCGGCATCGCCCTCGACGACTTCGGCACGGGCTTCTCCTCGCTCAACTACCTCACGACGTATCCGGTGACGAAGATCCAAGATCGACCGCACCTTCGTCGCGGGGGCGCCTCGATCGAGCATCGCAGTGCGATCATCGAGGCGGTGACGCTGATGGCGCGCCGCCTGGGGTGCGTGACGACGGCCGAGGGGGTCGAGACGGGGGCGGCGCTGGCCTGGGTCTCGTCGTTAGGGTGTACGCAGGCGCAGGGGTACCTCTTCGCCAAGCCCATGCCCCCCGAGTCGATCGCCCGCTACCTCGAGCAGGGGCGCGTGACACCGCCGGGCGTCGCCGCGGTCGAGCAGGTGGGATGGCGCTGGAGCTGTAGCCCGCGGCGGGCGCGATGGTGGGACTGACCTTCGACAGCAACATCCGGCAGCTCCCCAACAACTTCCTCTTCACCGACGAGGTGGCGCGCTCGGTGAGCGTGCACTCCCGCGCCATCACCGCGGCGCTGCGCGCCATCTACGACGCCGGCCGTCTCGCGGATGAACTGGAAGGCAGGAAGCCGTAGTTGCCCTCCTCTGTGAACCTCTGTGCCCCCTCTGTGAACCTCTGTGTCAAGCGTGTTGAAGTGACGCCGGCGTGACGCGCCATCCTCACATTGCGCGATGTGAAAAGCGTGACACAGAGGTTCACGGAGGTAACACGGAGGTACACAGAGGATGGCGCGGGGGGTTTGGGACCGGTCGCGAAGGGTGATCGAGGCGGCGATGCGGGTGCACACCGAGCTGGGGCCAGGATTGCTCGAGACCACGTATGAGGCGTGTCTCGCCGAGGAGTTGCGGCAGGGTGGACACCAGGTGCGCACGCAGGTGTCGGTTCCGCTCGTCTATCGTGGGCTGGAACTTCAGCACGGCTATCGGATCGACCTGCTCGTCGACGACGAGGTGGTCGTCGAGGTGAAGACCGTCGAAAAGCTCTTGCCGGTGCACGAGGCGCAGTTGCTCACCTACCTGCGGTTCTCGAATCGGCGCATCGGGTTGCTCATCAACTTCCACACGATGCACCTGCGCGATGGCATAAAGCGAATGGTCAACGGCTGGTAGCTTCACGCCACCGCCGTTGACCCGTTCGCCTTCCCGCGCCCGTGCTACTTCAGCAGCGCATCGATCACGGCATTGAACGTCGCGCTCGGACGCATGGCCGCGCGCGTCTTGCCGGCATCGGGCTGGTAGTAGCCCCCCATGTCCACCGGCTTCCCCTGCGCGCCGATCAACTCGGCGTTGATCGTCGCTTCCTTCTCCGTCAGCGCCTGCGCCACCGGCGCAAAGCGCGCCTTGAGCTCGGCGTCCTTGTCCTGCGCTGCCAGCGCCTGCGCCCAGTACAACGCCAGGTAGAAGTGCGAGCCGCGGTTGTCGATCTCGCCCACCTTGCGGGCCGGCGACTTGTTGGTGTCGAGGAACTTCCCGATCGCCTGGTCAGGCGTGTCGGCCAGCACCCCGGCCTTGGTGTTCTCCGTGGTGAGCGCCACGTGCTCGAGCGACGCGCCTAACGCCGAGAACTCGCCGAGCGAGTCCCAGCGCAGGTAGCCCTCGTCCTGGAACTGCTGCACGTGCTTGGGGGCCGAGCCGCCGGCGCCGGTTTCGAAGAGGCCACCGCCGGCCAGCAGCGGGACCACCGACAGCATCTTGGCCGACGTCCCGATCTCGAGGATCGGGAAGAGGTCGGTGAGGTAGTCGCGCAGCACGTTCCCCGTCACCGAGATCGTGTCCTTCCCCTCGCGGATCCGCGCCAGCGACAGCTTCATCGCATCAACCGGCGACAGGATTCGGATATCGAGCCCGTTGGTGTCGTGGTCCGTGAGGTAGCGCTCGACCTTGGCGATGACCTGCGCATCGTGCGCACGGTGGCGATCGAGCCAGAAGATCGCCGGGTTGCCGGTCACGCGTGCGCGGCGCACGGCGAGCTTCACCCAGTCGCGGATGGGGAGGTCCTTCGTCTGGCAGCCGCGGAAGATGTCGCCTTCCTCGACCGTCTGCTGCAACAGCGTGGCGCCGGAGTGTTCGTCGACCACGCGGATCGCCCCCGGGCCCGTCGCGATGAACGTCTTGTCGTGCGAGCCGTACTCCTCGGCCTTCTGCGCCATCAGCCCCACGTTCGGCACGTCGCCCATCGTGCGCGGGTCGTACGCCCCGTGCTCGCGGCAGTCGTCGAAGACCGCCTGGTACAGGTCGGCGTAGCAGCGATCGGGGACGAGCGCCTTGGTGTCGTGCAGCGCCCCGTCGGGGCCCCACATCTTCCCGGAGTCGCGCACCACCACCGGCATCGAGGCATCGATGATGACGTCGTTGGGGACGTGCAGGTTGGTGATCCCCTTGCCCGAATCGACCATCGCCAGCTTGGGGCGCTTGGCGTACGTCGCCGCGATGTCCGCCTCGATCTCCGCGCGCTGCGCCTCGGGGAGGGTGGCGATCTTCGCGTACACGTCGCCCAGCCCATTGCGCGGGTTCACGCCTAACGCCTTGAACGTCTCGGCGTGCCGGCTGAAGAGGTCGGCGAAGTAGGTCGTCACCGCGTGCCCGAACATCACCGGGTCGGAGACCTTCATCATCGTCGCCTTCAGGTGCAACGAGAGCAGCAGGTCGTGCGCCAGGCGTCGGCGATCTGCTCGGCATAGAACGCGCGCAGCGCGGCGACGCGCATCACGGCCGTGTCGAGGATCTCACCGGCGATGAGGGCGATCCCCTTCTTGAGGACCGTCGTCGTGCCATCGGCCGCGGCGAATTCGATGCGGACGCTGGTGGCGGCGTCGAGCGTGATCGAGTTCTCGCTTCCATAGAAATCGCCGTCGCTCATGTGGGCCACGTGCGACTTCGACTCCCGGGACCAGGCGCCGAGCTTGTGCGGGTGCTTCCGGGCGAACTCCTTCACCGAGAGCGGGGCGCGGCGGTCGGAGTTGCCTTCGCGCAACACCGGGTTCACCGCACTCCCCAGGACCTTCGCGAAGCGCAGCTGCAACGCCTTCTCCTCGTCGCTCGCCGGCGCTTCCGGATAGTTGGGAATGGCATAGCCGTGCGACTGCAGCTCGGCGATGGCCTCCTGCAACTGCGGGATCGACGCCGAGATGTTGGGGAGCTTGATGATGTTCGCTTCGGGCGTCGTGGCCAGCTCGCCCAAGGCGGCGAGGTGGTCCGGGATGCGCTGCTCGGGGGTGAGGTAGTCCGGGAAGTTGGCAATGATGCGCCCGGCCAATGAGATGTCACGCGTCTCGACCGTGACGCCGGTGCCCGCGGTGAAGGCCTGGACAATGGGCAGGAGCGAGTACGTCGCCAGCGCGGGCGCCTCGTCGATTTGGGTCCAGATGATCGTGGAATGCTGGGTCATGGTCGGTGCTGTGAAGGACGGCGCCTTGGCTTGGGTTCGGCGCCTTTCTATAGGATAGCGGGGGGCCAGCCGTTGGGTCGGGCGGGCGGGGCAATTTGACGGTGGAAGGGGGGCGGGGGGAGGGCGGGCGGGGGGGGGGGGGCCGATGGGCGCCATGGGCGCGATGGGCGCGATGGGCGCGATGGGCGCGATGGAAGCGATGGGAGCGCGGGGGGGACCGCGAGGATGAGGATGAGCATGGGTTGAGACGTCGCGCCCCACCCGTCCCAGCGAACCCGCGCTCGCCGCCATTCCCAGCGAACGCTGGGACCCATTTGTCCCACGCGTGCTGCACCAGAAGGTCGTGCGTGCACGCCAGCTGCGCGGACTATGAATGGCGCACCCGCGCCGGACTCACTCGCGCCCTGGCACGCCCCCCACGAGCAGCCGTCCGAACAACACCCCGTTGAGCCCGAGGATCACCACGGGAATCCAGCCCAGCGGAGCACCACCCGCCAGCTGCATCCTGAGCAGCGCGAGCCCGCCGCACATCGAGAGCGTGAGGTTCGCCAACACGATGGGGCGACCGAAAATCCCGCCGTACACGGCGCGTTGGCCCATCCAGTTGAGGATCGCGATCGCCAGCACGCCGGCGGCGGCTAACGATGCGGCGGCCGACGAGGTCGTCCCCCAACCCAGCGCGGCGCTCGCTTCCTCAGGGGCAAACAGCAGGGCGAGGCCGAGGGCGCCGAGGAGGAGCGCGCTCGCCCGCAGGAGCGGGGTCGTGACCGGTGCGGCGTCGTTCGACATGGCAGCGTGCGAGGGGCGAAGCAGGAGCGGGGCAGCGACCTGACGGGGCAGGACAGTCTACACTCGCGGACCGCTGGTGCGCACGCATTCACTCACGCCCTCACGCCCTCACGCCCCCACGCTCTCACGCCCTCGCGCACTCGTTTGCGCGCGCCACGCCGGCCCCGCACGCGTGGAGGGGTCCGCGACGATCGTGGTATGCGGTCACGTGAGGCGACGATGACGCACAGCACTTCACGTACGAGGTTTCTCGGACTTGCCGTCGCGCTCGCCCTCTGGCCGGGGCTGGTCGAGGCGCCTAACGTCTCCCTGCCAACCGTTCCTCGAGAACCTGCACCCCTGCCTCGAGCGCCACGTCGGTCCCCGCCCGGACGCTCGCCACCGTTTCCAACGCCGTCACGTGCGGCCTGATGCCGGTCCCCACGAACTCGCGCCCATCCGGATAGGTGTCACGCTTGGTACAGATCCAGAGCGTCACCTGCCCCGGGAGGGTCAGGAAGAGCGGCTGCCCCGTGCTCCCGTTCGTCGGCTCCCCCACGAGCGTGAACCGTGGATCACCGTCAGATGCAATGAGAAAGTCCTCGGCCGCCGACCCCGTCTGTCGCCCGATCAGCACGGCGATCGGGATCGTCCGCGCGAGGACCGTCGCCTTCGGCGCCAGGCGTTCACCGGGCGAGTCGAACCAGACCGACCCGTCCCAGTGCCGTCGGTTCTCGGTCCCCGTGACGCCGCGCTCCGCCTCCTGTTTCCCCCAGGCGCGGCGCGACTGGATCTCCATGCGGGACTTCCACGCCGAGGTGGTGAAGGGTTGCGTGGCGAAGTGCTCGATGAGGGCCCGATAGCCGTTGCCGCTGTTGCCGCCGGGGTTGAGGCGCAGGTCGATCACGATCGCGCGGGCGCGTTCCATCTGCGGACGGAGCGTATCGAGCCGTGCGGCGAGCGTCGTGTCGTTGAAGGAGTTGATCGCGAGATAGAGGATACCGTTGCCCAGCGGGCGCGAGTCCACCAGCGGCGTCGCGCGCGCCGGCCGGAGCCAGGCCGAGGGGCGCGCGCCGCGGTCACGCCGGACCTGCACCGTGCGCCGCGCGCCGTTAGGCAGCTCCAGCGCGAGGGTGAGCGGCGAGTCGGCACGCCCCGCAAGGAGCCCGAGCCCCGTGCGTCCGTTGTAGCGGATCGCGTCGCTCACCCACACGTGCGGCGACGAGGCCGCCATGTAGGGGAGGACGTCGCGCTGAAGCTTCGTCGGGACATCGGTGCCGTCTACCGCGGTGATTTCGCTCCCGATCGGAATGGAGTCGGCGAGAACGGAATCGACGTTGGTCACGACGGCGCGCCCGTCGACGGCGCGCAGCGTGAGCCACGGCCCGTCGAAGTAGCGGGCGTCGAAGAGCCCGCTGGGGACGGGGACGAGCGTGTGCCCGTCGCGCAGCGTGGCGACGAAACGTTGCAGCTCTCGGACGTAGGTCGGATAGTCCTCGGCCGCCACGATACGTGGCAGCGTGGCGCGGTACGTGCTGTCCCAGTCGAACGCCGGGCCCAGCTTGTCCCAGTAGGCAAAGCTGCGTTTGGCTTCGCTCCAGGCCAGCGAGAGCGCGTACACGCGGGACTCACGGTCGGGGACGGGAGGGAGCGGTTTGGCGGGGACCTGCGCCAGGGCAACGCGAGTGAGCGATGCCGCGACGAGGAGCGCGAGTGCGCGTGTGGCGAATCGAGTCCCGTGCATGAGTCCCCGCGTGCGGTCGTGGTACCTGTGTATGAACGGTTCGGCACACGATAGACAGCGACGGGCGTGACGGGGTTTGGGACCGGGCGGAGCGGTGATGCACAGGGGGCGAGTGGTAAGCGCCCGTGCACGAGCCGCGACGCCTCGCCCGCGGCGAGACAGGTCATCCCTCGACCGACCCCGATGCCGGGACGCACCCGATGGCCGAGGCTGGCGCACCAACTAGCGTTGACGGTGAAGGTCAGGGACACGCCAGCCCTCCGGATCCCTCCGGCCCCCGCTGAGGCGTGTTCCATGCACGAGGTGCCGCATGCGGTCACCGTCTGCCTGCCGCCGGGGCGCGTTCTGCCTCACGCTCTACGCCGCGGCCCGCGCCCTACTCCTCCCACTCGCCGTGGTCGCGCTTCCATCGACAGCCCACGGGCAATCGTGGATGCAGCGCATCCGCGACGCGCGACTCGAATTCGTGATCTACGGTCGCCCCTACCAGTCCGACGCCAATACGGCGATCGACCGCCTGCTTGGGCGCGCCGGATTCGCCGACAGCGTCTACCAGGCGTACTCGGACTGTGGCTTCATCTGCGGCGGGATGGGAGGTCCCTCGGGCTTTGACTGGTTCCCGTACCCCACGCATGTCGACGAATCGGGGTGGTCCTCCAAGGCCATCACGCTCTCGGCGACGCTGCGGCCGCACGTGCGCGCCACCGTCCTGTGGGCCGGCGCCGCGACGTTAGGCGGCGTGATCGGTGGATCGTGTCCCAACCAGTCGTGTTACGCCGACTTCGGATACGGCCCGCGCTACTTCATCGGCATCGACTCGCGCGTGAGTTCGGTCGCCCTGCTTGCCGAGGGAGAGTATGGGTGGCTCCGCGTCGGCGCCGGACCGGCCGTACATGGGGTGACCGTCCAGTCGCTCCCGTGGATCGACCCGCGCGTGCAGTGGAAGGAACGATTTCATCCCGCGGGCGGCGTGGCGAGCGTAGGGCTGACCGTGCCGCTCTGGCGCCCCGTGGTCGTAAGCGGGCGATGGGTGTACTCGGCCATGGGCGATGTGCAGCTGTCGGCACGTGACGTCTCCAACGACGCGGCGCCACTCGCCGCTGGGACGCGTCGGTTCGAGGGGGGAAAGGTGAACCTCTCGAATTCGTATGTGCTGATGGGGATCGGCGTGCGAATGCGGTGAGCAGGCGGTGAGCGCGCAGTGTGCGGAAAGGGCGACCCGACTCCCTTCCCCTCGTTCAGCGCACGTCCGCCGCCGACCTCACGTCGACTTCCGCACGAACTCCGACTTGAGCTGCATCGCTCCGACGCCGTCGATCTTGCAGTCGATGTCGTGATCGCCGTCCACCAGGCGGATGTTCTTCACCTTGGTGCCGACCTTCACCACGCTCGACGATCCCTTGATCTTGAGGTCCTTGATCACGGTGACCGAGTCGCCGTTGGCCAGCACGTTCCCATTGGCGTCGCGCCACACACGCTCGGTGGTCTCCGGTGACTCGGCGGCCGCTGAGCTGTCGGCGCCAACGAGCGGCCATTCGTGCGCGCACTCGGGGCACACGAACTGGAATCCGTCGGAGTAGGACAGGGTGGAATGGCACTTCGGGCAGGCAGGTGTTGAACTCACGGGAGGTCCAAGAGCGGGGAGGCGCAGCGGGAGGGTGAAAGTTAATCAGTCCGGCTGCCCGCACCGATCACTCGACGCGCCCTTCACCCCTTGGTCGGCACATCGATGATCTGGTCGAACGCCAGTCCGCTCGACCCCTCACCACGCCCCGTGAGCTTCCGCGCCCCCAGCCAGACCCACACGCGCCCATCGCGCCAGCGCGTGCGCTGATAGCTCAGCGTCACTCGTGTCCCCGCACGCGTGACCTCTTCCTCGTGCACGACGAAGCCGGTCGCCGGATCGGCGTCGAGCCCTGGACGCAGGAGCCAGCTGCGCGGGCGCACGGCGTCGGGGGTCGGCGACGGGTCGCCGGTCATGATCCGCAGCATGGCACCCCGTTGCAGCTGTACCTCGCGGTTGCTCCCCTCGACATGTGCGGGAAGCATGGGGATCCAGTGCTCGGGGACGCTGGTCATCACCTGGTACCGGATCTTCGCCCCCTCCGCCGGCGGCAGCGGCTCGGGTGGTGCCCCGAGTCGCCGCTCGAGGTCGCGCTCCCATGCATGCCGCAGCTCGGTCGCCGCCTCGCCGCCGCGCCGCGGCTCTCCAGACGGCAGGGTGATCGTGCGCTCGATCCCCCACACCATGTTCGCCATCTCGTCGCGCGCCAGCAGCACCTCCTCCATCGGCGCCCCCTCCTGCACCTTCTGCGCGGCGGGGGGGAGCATGAGCGTCAGGTCGGCCGGTCGATGCTCGTCGCCAACGATGGAATTCAGGAACATCGCCCAGCGCTGCCAGTCCTCATCGTCGCCGCGCCCCGCCGCCTCGACCCACGTGCGTTCACCAAAGACGTTGCGCACCGCAACGCCACGAACCGTCGCCAGGCTCCCCGCCGGCGCCGTGAACGGGACGAGGAACCAGTCGTTCGCATACACCAGGCCGAACTCCATCAGCAGCAACTTCGCGAGGTCGGTCGTGTCGGGCTTGACGTCGCCGAAGTTGGTCCGGCCATCCTCGAACTTCCACCAGCGCGAGTGCGGCATCCCGTTGAACGTCGCCTGCGTGGGGAGCATGGTGAGCGTCGTCACCTCCGCCGGCTCGGGCGGCGGCGCCCCATCGCCTAACGACGTGCGCTGCGGGTCGACGTCGAAGTTGTACCAGTCCAGGTGCCCTGGTGATACTGCTCGGCGACCATGACCTTCTCGGCATCTCCCTGAGGCGCCGAAGTGGCAAAGCGGTACTCGAAGCGGTCGGGCTCCCAGGCCCCCTCGGCCGCCGGCTGGTGAATCAGCTTCTCGAACCACCGCACCCATCGCGCGGCGATGGGATCGACCGTCGCGTCGAGCCCCGCCAGCGCGGCGATGCCGTCAGAGGCCAGCCCGCCCGACGTGAGGTGTGCGTACAGTGCCCCTCCATCCATCCGGCGCCCGGCCACCGCCGCATGCGTCGACCAGGCGTCGGGATGTGCGGTGATGGGGAGGTCCGCCTGCTGCAACGGATCGGGAGTCGCGATGCGATAGGCGGTGATGAACTGCGGCACGGCGAGCGCCGACACCCGGCCAATCATCTTGAGCCACTGCCGCCCCATTAGCAGCCGCAAGTCGAGCGCGATGGTGAGCGTGCTGGCGACACCGAGTGGAGCCTGCCGCTGCGCGAAGGCCACCGGGAGCGCCTCCACCTTCGCCTCGAGCGGCGTCTGGTCGTCGAACGCCTCGGCCGCCCCATCACCCGGTTGGTATCGGCGCAGCCGAGTCGTCGCCAGCTGCACACGGGCCTCCACCGGAGAACCAGCGTCGTCGCCCTGGAACTCCCCTACCTGCCACTGCCGGCACAGCATCCACAACGGATCGCGCACCTCGGCGCGCAGCGCCCGCTCGAAGTTCGTCGCGCGCGGCCGCCCCTCCAGGCGGTTCCACAGGGTGATCCCGGGGCGGGCCTTCTGCCGGATGACGGTCGCGAGGTCGCGCGTGATCAGGGGAGCGGGCATCTCAGGACGTGGCGAGGGCGATGCGGTTGTTGATGGCCAGCTCGAGGGCGATCGTCAGCTGCGACGCCTGCGTCGCAATCACCGTCGCCGGCAGGTAGGGACCATACGGTGACGCATCGACGTGCTTGGGCTCCACGGCCCGGCGCTTGGCGAGGTCGAGGGTCTCGTTGAGCGCGTCGATCACGTCCTCCCACTGCCACGCGCCACGAAACTCCGTGGGCGTCACCAGCAGCATCGACTGCGGCGCTTCGTTGTTGGGCCGGTCGTAGTGGAACGCGAGCCCGGTCTCGATCGAGTCGCCCGGTATCACCTCGGTCCACTCATCCAGCAGGAGCCCGCACTGCGGCGTCCCCATGGTGAAGCCGGCGGCGAAGTGTGCCGTGTACAGCAATCGATCACGATCGAGCACCGCGCCCGGCGGGAGTTCCAACCCGAGCCACGCATCCCCCGGGGCGTACGGCAGCTGCAACGCATCGAGCACGGGCTCGGTGCGGCCGAGCGAACCGGCGTGCATCACGAGTCCCTCCCACGCCCGCATCTTGGCCCGCACCCGGGCGGTGCCATAGAGCCACGTATCGACCGGATCGTCGACCGGGTCGACCGCCGGGTCGGCCGGTGCCGTCAGGTGCACGACGGTCGCCCCCGACTGGGCGTCGGCGCGCGCCATCGCCAGCTCGCTCCCCTGCGCATTGCTCGGGGTGAACTGGGGGACAAGGACGCACGCCTGGCCTAGCAAGGCCTGGGCACACCGCTGCAGCGCAGCCACACGATCGGCCGGCGCCGCCGCGACATCGTGCGCGGCCAGCGCCACCGCCCCCTCGTCGAGCCGCTTCCCCAGCTCCGTGATCATCGCGCCGCCCATGCGCCCCACGTCCTCGGCGAAGCGGATCATCTCGTCTTCGTGCGCGGCCAGGGTAAACGGTTCGCTGTCGAAGTCGGAGACCGGCAACAACCCCTGCACATCGCCAAGCAGGGGGACGATCGCCGTTCGCGTGCTCGCCTTGATGGCATCGAGGAGTGCGCGGCGCGCACTGAACGCCGGCTCGGTGACGGTCGTGAGGGTGGTCCGGTACAGCGCCGGCGTGGCCGGGAGCGGCACCGTCATGACGGTCGAGATTGCGCGCTCCGCTTGCGCCAGAAGGTCGAAGCGCGCCTCATCGGTCGTCGCGGCCGCCTCGTCGACGAGTCGTGCGTTGAACTCGACGAGCTTGGCGTCCCAGCGCTCCACCACCGTGGCACACTGCGCCAGGATCGCCGCATACGTCCGCTGCGTGAAGTCGCGCACGAAGCCCCACCCGGCCTGCGGGACGGCGCAGGTCGCCGTGCGGGCCAGCAGCGCGGTGGCGGCCGCGGCGCGCGCGTCGGTCGCGGCGATCAGCGCCGCGCGATTGGCGACCGTATCCGCCAGCTCGGCACCGAGCGGGGCGAGGAAAGCCGTCCAATCGTTGCGCAATGTGGTCATCGCCGCGACCACGGCATCCAGTCGTGCCCGATCGACGAACGGGGTCGCGTCCTGCGTCGACGACGCTTCGTTCATCAGCGTGAGGTCGGTCGCGCGCAGCGGGCGCGACCCGCCCACCAGCGTGCGCAGGGCGCGAATCAACGGCAGGCACTCGAAGATCGAGTACGGGGCGGTGTCCTTCTCGCGATAGCCGATGGTGGGAGTCAGGTCCGGTCGTGCCCCGAACGCGTCGAGCGCCCGTCGCACGATACGGTCGTCCAGCTCGCCCATCGCCTGTGAGTCGTCATCCCCCACCAGCGCCAGCACGTCCGCCGGCTGCAAGCCGAGGTCGTGCAGCGTGACCTGGCGCGACCGCGCCAGCCCGGTGGCCGCCTCGCGGAACTGCACCATGCACGCCACCTCGTCCAGCTTGGGCAGCACCGTCGCCAGCCACGCGTTCACCGCCGGCTCGGCCTGCGCGCGCGGCGTCATCGCGATCGGGGGGACGGGCGAGGCGAGGTGACTCACCCCGGCATCCAGGTGCAACGCCACCGCGGTGAGTTAGCCCGGTCCCTACCGACGGCGTGCGAATGATGTCCGGTTCTGGTGGAAAGGCCCCGTGCGCGTAGGCGTCATAGGTGGACGCCACGCGGTCGTAGTTCCCCAGCACCGCCTGATAGACGCCCTCCGATAGCGCGAGATCGGCGACCGCGTCATGCGATTCGAGCAACCGATCGACCTCGGCGTCGATCGCCGCCGCTTCGGTGGCGCTGGCCGGCGGGAGCGTCGCCTTGCCAAAGGGATAGTGCGCATTCCCCGTCGCCTTCACGTGCTCGACGAGCGAGAGGCCGTTGACGACGTTGCGCGCCTCGATCGCCTCGATCGATACCCCTTCGGGAGGCTTGGTCGACGCCATGCGGTCGGCGCGCAGCGGAAAGGCCCGACGCAGCTTGTAGATGAACTTGTCGACCTCGGCCAACCCGTGGCGGTCGTGCAGGCCACGCTCGAACTGGTAGCCGAGCAGGTCGGCGAGCGACTGTCCGCCGCGAATCCCCTCGATCATCGCCAGCGCGACGCGCACGCGTTCCGAGGTGAGGTTTACCGCCAGCGCCTGACGATTGGCCGGGCTGGCGTTGGAGATGAAGCCGTTGCGCAGCACCGCCGCCGCCACCGCGTGGTTGAGCGACGGGGCATGCACGTAGCCCTGGTTGGTACTGTCGCGCAGCAACGGCGTTGCCCCTGGCGGCGTGAACTCCTTGGCCAGCGCCGGGTCGTCGAGCCGCACCGGGGTGAGCTTTCGCTTGTCGGGAACGAGCTGCTCGAGCCAGGCGTAGCCGCCCAGGTAGATGCCGCGGCGTGCGGGCTGGGCCGATCCGTCGGACAGCCCCCGCATGCGCGCCAGCTGCACGTACGTAGCCCAGCAGCCGGGCGTCGAGCCGGTACGAACAGGCGTCGATGTGATCGGCAAAGGCGCGCTCCAGCCGCGCGGTGGACTCGTGCTCGAGCACCGCGAGGGCCGCGCGCTGTTGCGTGAGGTTGCGCGCATCGGCCAGCGTCGTGAGCGACGCCGCGATGAACTCGTGCACGGAGAGCGTCGGGCTCCCCGTGATCCCGGGGACGCGCTCGTACAGCGGCTGGTAGCGCGACTCGCTCACCCCGTCTCCCGCGCGGACGTGCAGGAACGGGTCGTCCTGCCGGGCGCGTTGCATCGCGGTTGCATCGTAGAGCCCCGCCCGCTGGTGCAGGCGAATCCCGGTGTCGTGATACCCCAGCTGCAATGCGTGGCGCAGGAAGAGGTAGAGCAGCGACGAGGGCGGACGATCGTCGGTGAAGCCCGCCTGCGCATACAGCGCGTCGAGCGACGTGGACGAGGCGTCGAGGAGCCAGCGCAGGTAGTTGCGCCCGTCGGTGGTCGCCGCGCGCAGCGCCTGCGTCTCCGACACCGGGATCGCATCCACCACCCCGCCGGTGAGCTGGTTGTGGGCGCGGTTGAAGATCAGGTCGAGGATCGGGGGATCCTTGTCACCCGAGTAACCGAGCGTCGTAAGGCGGGCGCGCGCCTGCTGGCGCACGAACGCCGTGATCAGCGCCTGCAGCTTGCCGCCGAAACCCTGCAGCGACAGGCGATTGTACAGCGTCTTGAGATGCTCGGCGTGCCGCTGCACCCAATCCACCGACCCCGGATGCAACCCGACCACATCGAGCAGCAGCGCATGGGGTCGCCCGCCTTCCCCACGTGCGCGACGTCACGCGCGAGGGAGCGGAAGTCGTCGTCGATGGTGCGCAGGATCGGATAGAAGGCACGCAACCACGAGAGCATCGGGTCGCGTCGACCACCAGCGCCAGCCGGTCGTTCGACGGACGCGGCTCGAACCACCGCATCCGCGAGAATGCCGTCGTGGGCAAGATGCCGTACGGCTGCGCCCCGATGCGCACCACCGGGACCGCTCCGCCTGGGATCACATGCTGCGTGAAGAACTCGCGCGTCCGCTCGACGACCTCGTCGGAGAAGACCGGCGACATCATCGACTCCATCCAGTAGCCGAGCGTCGCCGGCCAGAGTGCGGTGTGCATGGCGCGCATCACGCGCTGGTCTGTCGTCCCGGCGCCGTGCACGTTGACCAGCAACGACGGATCGATGCCTAACACTTGCGCCAGCCACTCGCCGTCGCGCTTGTCGTGCCACCCGCTCGCCGGGGCAAAGAGCGGGGCCACCGCGTCGTCGAAGGCGGCGTCCGCATCGTCGAAGCGATCGTAGCCTGCGGGCTGCGCCTCCGTGTTGTTGGTCGGCGTCCCCTGCGGGAGGATTGCCGGGCCGCTGCTGCTGTACCGGTGGTGCGAGAGCAGCGTCTCAACTCCTGTTGCGCCACATCGGCCGTCGCGTTGAGCCGCACCCACCACCCGGGACGCGGGCGAACCATTGGCCGCCTGCGAGGGGTGACAGGACACGCATCCCCATCCCCACCTGCACCGCGCGATCGAAGTCGGTGAGCCAGAGCAGCTCGTCGGGGGACGATGAGGGTTCCCCTCGGCGTCGTGCCGCAGCTGCTCCGATTCCGGGGCGGTGGGATCGGGGCCCACCTGCAGCGGGGAGGCGACGCCCCTCCCACGACCGTCACCGGCGTGGGGTCGTTCTCGCGCTCGTAGCCTACAAAGACGAAGCGATCGGGAGGATGCGCGCCCGTGGCGCCTGCGACCACGTCTCGCGTTTCGTCTCACGCTCGGCAGGAGCAGGAACGGGACGCTCACCGTCACGTCCTCGCGCGACACACCATCGGGCGGAGCCGCATCGAGGTTAGAGGGAACGTGCGCCGCAATGAGTTCGGCAGCGCGCGCAGCACTGACCGCCAACTCGAGCGTGGTGGTGGCCAACCCCACCGGGGTCGCATCGCCTGGCCGACCCACACCGCGCGCCAGAACGCCGCCACGCGTCGGCTCCTGGCCTGCAAACGCTGCCTCGCGACCGCGATCGGGAGGATCACGTCGCTCGCATCGAGCCTTACCGGGCGTTCGGCGAGGTTGGTCGGCTGGTAGCTGCGCACGATCCACGCGGCGCGATTGGCCCCGTGCCCGGTGGCGAGCGTCGTCCACGCCGCACGATCGAGCGCCGGGTCGCCCCCGATGCCCAGAGGCGCGCCAGTACGCGGCCGCCGACGCGACTTCCTTCGGTGAGGATGGGATCGAAGGAGTCGAGCCAGCAGTCGTCGGGAAAGACGAGCACCCACAACTCGTCGCGCGGTGCCGCACTGGCGTCGCGCTCCGCTGAAGCGCGTCTCCAGCCGCAACGGCATCAGCAGGAGTGGCGTGTCGTCGTCGAGGCGGTTGATCCCCTTGCGCGGGTCCGGTGAAGGCGGCGAACCGCCCCGGAAAGATCGAGCGCCGCCGAGGTGAGTGCGCGCTGGCCGCTCGCGCGCCGAGTCGAGCGTGGCGCGCAGCTCCTTCTCCGTGCCTCGAACGCCTTGCGCCTGCCCCGGTTGCCTCGTCGCCGTTTGCGTCTGCCCGGCGATCGAGCGCAGTGCGCTCCGTCGCGAGGGCTTGAGCGCCTGCACCGTCCGCGCGACATCGGCCGCCGCGCCATCGGGGCGTCGCGCGCCAGGCGGAGTTGGTCCCCGGATCTCGGCAAAGTCAGCCATGGCGCCTCATTTCCGGAGCATCTCCGCTGGCGTGCACACCCACCAGCACGGGCGCTTGGTAGAAGATGTCCGCGATCTCCGCCGCACCTCATCGAGGCGCGACTCCCAGGTCACGGCCTTGTCGTTGAGATACTGCGGATGCTTCTCGTCCGACGCCCCTGGGTCGCTCACCGTGAGCGTGGCGGGGGCCGAGGCCAGCACGATGCTCGCCCCCGGGGCGGCGGGCTGCACCACGGGCCACGACAGGTCGTTCCATACCTGGATCGTCGGCGACGCCTCGTTGTCGAGGCCGAAACGCGGCTCGCCCGGGCGCTCCTTGATCACGAAGAACCACCCCGGATCGTCGTTCGGGTCGGCCCCCTCCCCCCTTCGCTTCTGAGTCGACCGTGAGGTCGAAGCCGAAGAAGTAGATGTCGGGATCGACCTTGGCCTCATAGAGCGGCGTCAGCACCTTGCTGCGCGGCGGCTTCTCCTCCTCCGCCGCCGAGAGCGTGGCAAACCGGCGCTCCACGGTGTTGTCGATCGCCCCCGAGCGATCGCACGGCAGCGCCCCCGCATCGGCCGGCGTGGTGCTCTTCCGCTGCCAGCAGGCACGGTGCGCATACACTACCGCGTTGGGATACCGCTTGAGCAGCTCCCCGCGAATCACCAGCACCAACTCCTCCTCGTTCTCCCGTCCCGCTTCGCGATGGTCGTGATCGCCTAACGCGGACGACAGCGACCATTCGTGCAACGGCGGGATGTCGCCGGAGCTGATTGCGCGCAGCGCCTCGTCGGTGGCGTTGCCGGGATCGAAGAACGAGCGCACATCCCAGAACTGCCGGAAGGACTCCCCGCTGGTCGGTCGGGTACTCGCGCCACAGCAGCTCGCGCGAGAACTCGTGGTTCACCCCGACCAGGAACGGCTCTCGATGAAGCGCTGGTTGGTCTGCAGCAGGGTGATGCTGTTCTGCTCGATCAGGTTGATGTTGGGAGAAAAGCTCGGAGCGAGGTTCTTGAGCGGCTCGTACATCGGCTGGTCGATGACCGGATGCGCCATCGGCTCCACGGCGAAGTGCTCTCCCGGACGCGGGATGAGGTCCCTTCCCCACGCGCGGAGGGACGAGGTCAGCCATCACCCGTCGCGGGATGGTGCGCGACGGGCGCTGCCCCTCCACTGGTCCCGCGCCACACGCGCGAGGATCGAGCGGGCGCAACGGCGCCACCACCCCGCACCCTTGGCCGCCTGCACCACCCCGAAGGCGTCGCGCAGCTCTGATTAGCGAATCGTGGCCTCGGCCGAATCAGTCCCTCGGCGCAGTCGGCGCGCTGGTGAACGGCTCCGGTGATGCGAAAGCCGCTATTGGTCGGGAGTGCCTGTGCTGCAGCGGGGTCTGCGCCTCTTCGGTCCCGCATGGCGGCCGCCGACAGCTCGTCTCGCCACTGTGCCAGCCGTCGCGCTGGCCACAGAGGCCGCGCTCACCACCGCGAAGGCGATGGCGTGCCGATCGCCCCGGGAGGAGCAGCAACAGCAGGAGCGCCCGGGATGATCCCGGCAATCGGGATCCACCCCTGACCACGGATTGCTGCGTATCGGGTCCACGAGCCGCGACGGGATCCCCGTCGGCTCGACGGCCCCCGCCACGTCGGCAGTGGTGACGATCCCCGGCGGGGTCACGCGAGGCGGGCCCCCGCTCACCTCGCCCGCGTTCACCCGTTCGATGAGCTGCGTGGCAGGCCGAGCCGCGGTGAATGTACGGGGCACGCACCAGCCGGCCCACGCGGGCGCACCATGCGTCGCAACGCCGTCGTCGTCATCGACGCCTGCACGACCTCGTCGTCATCGTGAAGTGGACGGTGCTCCCCGTCGGTGAGCAGGCGCTTGGTGAGCGGCGCCATCAGCCGGGAGCCCCTGCGCGGCGGCTCACGCCAACCGTCGGCGGCGGGTGCCGGTCGAGCCAGACTTGCGACGTCAGGCGCCAGACGCTGCCCCATCGCCCGCGCGTTGCGCCTCCAGCACCTTCCCCACCTGTTCCCCCGCCGCATCCATGTACCGCTCCTGCTGGTCACGGATGACGCGCGTCCCGATCCCCGCCGCCACGCGGAAGCGGGGTCGAGGATTGAAACCGATGAACCCGGTTGTCCGGGTGATCGGCGGGAGTGACACCGTCCTGCCCCGTGAGCACGCGATCGGTGAGCGCGTGCCACGTCCCCCGTACAGCGGCGGCGCGACGATCAGGTCGGCCTCCCCTTCGCGCTTGTAGGTCTCAGGGAGGTTCGCAGCGTCGCGAGGCCCATACAACAGGCGCGGGAAGGGATCGTCCCACGTCTCGAAGACGTCAGGCGGGGTGGGCGGGACGGTGGCCGGCGGCTGCAACGCCCCGCCCAACCGGAGGATCCCCCAGCGCCGCGTTGTCGACCCCCGGCACCCGTCGATCCGGGCTCCTGCACGTCCATCTCGCGAAAGCCCGCCGCCGATCGACCGGCTTGGGGACGGGCTTGACCAGCGTCTCGAAGTCGCCGCTGAGCCCCGTGCGGAAGAACCAGCGATGATAGTACGGGAAGCTCAGCGCCTCCGGAACGCGCGCCGCTATCCCGCCGACATCGTCGCCGCCACGTCGCCAGGTCGAGCCCAGGCCGGCGCGACGCCCCGCCTCGCCCGGCGTCATCAGGGAAGCATGGTACGCCGTGTTCTCCGGCCAGCTTGCGCGGCGACAGCAGGCGCGAATACGCCAAGTCGGGATTCTCCGGCCAAGCACCGCCTGCGGCAGGGAGCACCGCGTTTTTGTCGGTCGACAGGTACTCCCGTCTCGCTGGCCGCGAGGCTTTGATTCCGCACGTGCGTGCGCCCGCCCTTGGCTCGTCGGCGCGCCGGAAGACCGTGAGGTCGGCCACGTCACATAAGGGGAGCGGGCGATCCTTCATGTTGCCCGTCGGTGAACTCCCCTTCGGCCGGGATGATGAGGGCGAGCCACGGACGCAGATGACCGTTCCGCCATCAGGCGCTGCCGGTGTGTGGCGCCACGG